>NZ_JBSWXU010000153.1:0-12270 GCF_056160785.1 Mycobacterium sp. ABE4_509
CGGTATCGGCCAGCACGGCCCGCACGTCGCCCAGCGCAGTCGCCGGGTCGGCTGCGGGGTCGGCCGACCAGCCCGGCCCGACCAGCGCCTGCAGCCGCCGGATCGGCGCGGCCAGGCTGTCGACCAGCCCGGTCGGCATCACCAGCCGCCGGCGATGCGGTCTCCGGCGGCTCCGTCGGCGACCTCGTAGGCCTGCGCTGACAGGTGCGCGGCGACCATCGACTCGGTCAATGTGCGGCTCAGCCCGCCGAGGGTGTCGGTCTCACGCGCCACGGCGCGGCTCAGCGCGGCCAGGAAGGCCGCGCCGACCGGACCGAATGCGGCCGCGTCGGAGCCGACGTGGCCCAGCCGGGCTGCGGCTGCCTGCAGGTCGGCCGCATGCCCCGCGGACGCGGAACCGTAGGCGCGGACGGCGTCGGTGTCGGCGGACAGGCGGACGGTCATATGAATTACGACGCCGCGAGGCCGCTGTCGGTTCCACCCGGTGTGCGATCAGGTGTGCCCCCGCCGTTGCGGCGGGGGCACACCTGGTGCGGCCGGGACCTCAGATCCGCGGCGGGGGCGGCGGCGGTGGCCCCGGATGCGGCGCCAGAACCGGCGGGTGCGGAGCGGGCGGTCCGACGACCGTGGCAACCGGTCCGGGGTGGTTCGGCGGCGGGGGCGCGGCATTCGCCACCGCCGCGGCGGCCGCACCTCCGCCGGCCAGGATTCCCAGACTGACTGCCGGGATCGCGATGTACCGGCCGATTCGACGGGTGAGGGTGCTGTTCATGGGTTCTCCTACTGAGAGTTCCTCAATCTTTTGGCCGGCGTCTGCGCCGACACCATTACTGTGCCGCGACCGCTGCGGCGGGTCAGTCGGTTGAACGGACCATGCAGCGGAGGAACCTGCGCTCCGCCGATCGGGGGACGCGGCGACGTCCGGGCCGGTCAGGCGGCAACACCGGTGCAGAACGGGCTAAGGTCGGAATCCATGGATGTGCGCGTCGTCGACCACCCGCTGGCCGCTGCGCGGCTGACCACCCTGCGCGACGAGCGCACCGACAATGCCGCGTTCCGCGCCGCGCTGGGCGACCTGACGATGATGCTCGTCTACGAGGCCACCCGCGAGCTCGAGACCGACACCATCGCGGTGCGTACCCCGCTGGCCGAGACGGCCGGTGCGCGGCTGGCCAAGCCGCCGCTGCTGGTTCCGGTGCTGCGTGCCGGGCTCGGCATGGTCGAGCAGGCCCACGCGTTGATCCCCGAGGCCCGGGTCGGGTTCGTCGGCGTTGCCCGCAACGAGGACACCCATCAGCCGATGCCGTACCTGGAGTCGCTGCCCGGTGATCTGAGTACCCAGCCGGTCATGGTGCTCGACCCGATGCTGGCCACCGGCGGATCGATGGTGCACACCCTCGAGTTGCTCTACGCCCGCGACGCCGTCGACATCACCGTGATCTGCGTGGTGGCCGCGCCCGAAGGTATTGCCGCGCTGGAGAAAACGGCTCCCGAGATCCGGTTGATCACCGCGACGATCGATTCGGGGCTCAACGACATCGCCTACATCGTCCCCGGTCTCGGCGACGCCGGCGATCGCCAGTTCGGCCCGCGCTGAATCTCGGCCCGCCGCGGCCGGAGACCACATACCTTCACGGGCCACCGACGGTGTCCGGGATGCGCTGGTCGCTCGCGACCGCGCCCGATCACCGCCACCGGTATCGGGTTCTCGGCCGGCCGGCGTTGCCGTAGACCGTGTGGCGATCAACGATGCCGTCGTCGGCCAACCGCTCCAGGTAGCGCCACGCCGTCACGCGCGACACCCCGACGTGCCTGGCTGCCTCCTCGGCGGTCAGACCGTCCGGTTCGTCACGCACCGCCCGGGCGATACCGTCTGTCGTGTGCGGCGCCGCACCCTTGGCCGTTCCCGCCTTCTCAGGCACCCTCAACTCGGCCAGCGCGCGGTCCACCTCGGCCTGGCTGGCGGCGTCGGCGCCGGTCGGAAGTGCCGCGCGATAGCGGGCCTACCGTTCGAGGCGATCACGGAATGCTGCGAACGTGAACGGTTTCAGTAGGTATGCGAGCGCACCGTGTCCGACCGCTGCGCGCACCATCTGCATGTCCCGTTGCGCGGTGATCGCGATGATATCGGGTGCGGGGCGCAGCGTTGACAGCGACGACGCCAAGGCGATCCCGCTGGAATCGGGCAGCCCGAGGTCCAGCAGTACCAGACCGACCGGGTCGCCCTCGGCGGCGGCCTCCGATGCGACGCGCATCGCCTCGCGCGCCGTGGCGGCCACCGCGGCAACTGTGAAGCCTTGCAGCCGGCCAACATACGTGCGATGTGCCTCGGCGATCAATGGGTCGTCCTCGACGATCAGCACCGAGATCTCGGTCATGTCCGCCCGAATCTGGCCGTCACCACCGAGCCGACGCCGTCGTCGGTTGTCAGGGTGCCCCCGTGGCGCGCGATCACCTGCGCCACCAGCGCGAGTCCGAGGCCGCGGTGGTCGTCGCCGGCGGCCGTCTTGGTCGAGTAGCCGCGCTGCATGGCCTTGGCGAAGGTCAGCTCGTCCATGCCGGGTCCGCTGTCGGCGACCCTGATGAGCAGCCGGCGGTCGTCCTGGTTGACGGTGACCTCCACCCAGGGATCGTCACGATCGCAGGCGTCGAGCGCGTTGTCGATCAGGTTGCCTACCACGGTGACCATCTCCTGCCCGCTCAACGGCACACTGTCGGCGTCGGAAGGCAGTTGAGTGTCCTCCGTGATGGTCAATGCGACACCTCGCTCGTCGGCCTGTGCAACTTTTCCGAGCAGCAGTGCCACCAGAGCCGGTTCGCCCACCGCCGCCGACAGCCGATCCACCAGGTGCTGGGAGAGTTCGAGTTCGTGGGTCGCGAACCGCACGGCGTCCTCGGGGCGGCCCATCTCCACCATCGTGATGACAGTGTGCAGCCTGTTGGCAGATTCGTGGGCCTGTGCGCGCAGGGAGTCCGTGAGGATCTTCAGCGAACTGAGTTCGCCCAGCGCGCCCTGCAATTCGGTGCGGTCCCGGATCGTGACGACCTCCGAGCCGGTACCGGAGACAGTGGACCGGTTCACCACGAGCACCCGGTCGTCGGTCACATGCACCTCGTCGCGTACACCGGGGTCGTCGGCGCGCAGAAACGCTGGGAGATCCGAGCGACGCACTGGTCCGGCCGGCAGTCCCAACAGGCGGCGTGCTTCGCCGTTGACCAGGCCGACCTCGTTGCGGTCCAGCACCACAAGGCCCTCGGTCACCGAGTGCAGGATGGCGTCGTAATTCTCGTACATCAGGCGCAGCTCGTCGGGCCGCAGGCCGTGGGTCTGATGCATGAGACGCCGGTGGATCGCCCAGGCGCCGAGGAAGGACAGCGCCAGCGCACCTGCGCCGAGCGTGCCGATCTTCGCGACGTGAGCGTGCCACCTGCCGGCCAGCGTCTCCGGAGCGACGCCCGCGGACACCAGGCCGAGGATCTCGCCTGCGTCGTTGCGCACCGGTACCACGGCATGCACCACCGGAGCCAGCCCCCCGGGACGGACCCCGGTCAACGTTTCGCCCGCCAGCGCCGGTGCCACCGAATCCGGGTACTTCGTGCCGATCCGGTGCGGATCGCTGTCGGTGAGTCTGGTGCCGTCGCGGCCTACGACCGAGACGGATTCGATGCCGGCCTGGGACTGAATCCTCTCGGTCAGCGGCTGTAGAGCCTCAGTCACCCATGGTGATTCGAGGGCGGCGGCGGTGGAGGGCGCCTCGGCGAGCGCCGTGGCGATCCCGACCGTCTCCGCACGCGCCGCGGCGATGCTGTGGCGACGATCCTCGACGGCCGCGAGCACACTGCCGCCGAGTATCACGACCGCAACGACGGCGATCAGTAGGGCAACCATCTGACCGGCCAGCGTGCTGGGTCCCCTGAGCGCCAACGATGTCTCCTGTGAACTTTACGAACAAAACCGTGACACGCCCGCTGTGTACGCAGAACATCGTGTCAGAACAGATCCACTCGTGAACCTGAGGTTCAAATGAATACCGCGGGCAACCGTGAGACTAGTGAGGCAACTGACCGCACTTTCCGTCCTCGTCGACAACGCGACCGGAGCCACTACCTCTACATCGGAGTGGTCGTCGGCGTCGCCGCGGGTGCCGCCGTTGGCGGCCTGGCGCCGCACGCGGGCGCGGCGCTCGGAGTTCTGGGCACGACGTTCGTCCACCTTGTCGCGATGATGATCGCCCCGATCGTCTTCTGCACCATTGCATTGGGTATCGGATCGGTACGCAATGCCGCCACGGTCGGCAAGGTCGGAGGGCTGGCCCTGGCTTACTTCCTGGTGGTGTCGACATTCGCCCTGGCACTGGGCATCGTCGTCGATGACCTGTTCAAGCTCGGATCCGGCATGCACGTCACCCTGTCGGGCAGTCAGGCTCACGCGGCAGCCGGCCTCGCCGACACTGCGCAGACCTCGGGAGGCGTCACCGGATTCGTCGCGCAGATCATCCCGACATCGTTCTTCTCGTCGCTCACCAGCGGCGATGTATTGCAGGTCGTGTTCGTGGCACTGCTTTCCGGCTTCGCTCTGCAGGCGATGGGCTCGGCCGGTCAGCCGATCCTGCGCGGCATCGAGCACCTCCAGACACTGGTGTTCAAGGTGCTCGCCATGATCCTGTGGCTGGCCCCGATCGGGGCGTTCGGCGCGATTGCCAGCGTGGTCGGACAGTCCGGATGGGGCGCGCTCACTGAGCTGCTCACGCTTCTGGTGGCCTTCTACCTGACCTGCGCGGTATTCGTGTTCGGTGTGCTCGGCGTACTGGTGCGGGTGACGGGCGGCGTCTCGATCGTCCGTCTCATGCAGTATCTGGCACGCGAGTACATGTTGTGCTTCGCGACGTCCTCGTCGAACGCCGCCATGCCGCGCCTGATCCCGAAAATGGAGCACCTCGGAATCGAGCGCAGCACCGTGAGTGTCGTCGTGCCGACCGGATTCGCATTCAACCTCGCCGGCACCGCCATCTACATCACCATGGCCGCGGTGTTCATCGCCGACGCGCTCGGCAAGCCGATGTCGATCAGCGCCCAGGTCAGCTTGCTGCTGGTGATGGTCCTTGTGTCCAAGGGCACTACGGGCGTCGCGTCCGCCGGCCTCGCAACGCTGGCCGGCGGATTGCAGGTGGACCACCCGGACCTGGTCGAAGGGGTCGGCCTGCTTGTCGGAATCGACTGGTTCATGTGCCAGGTCCGCACGGCAACGAATTTCACCGGAAATGTGGTGGCCACGGTGTGCATCGCGGCATGGACCAACACGCTCGACCGGGCCCGGATGGACGCGGTGTTGTGTGGCGATGCGCCGTTCGACGAGCTGGACATGTTCGATGAGCGCGCCGACAGCAGCGCGGAGCCAGCACCAGCGCCTGCCCCGGCCTGCTGACGCCGACGCATGACGAGCACGGCGACCTCGCTGCGGTCCTGGGTCCCCGGCATCAGGGGGCTGGGAGTTGCTCGGTGTGGGTCCGGCGCGGCTAGGGCCCTAGGTCCCCGGAATCAGGGGCCCTCGGCGCTGCCGGTCGCCCGCGATGCGCAGCTACGTTGTGCCGGTGCGGGCTGCGGCCAGGCGTATCCGAGGTTGCCCACGGCGACGACAACTGAAGAAGGTGTGAGAAGCGGATGAAGAACTACAGCAACACTGTGGGTGGACGCTCCCGGGGCGCCGATTCCGACGATGCCGAGGAACTGCTGTATGCGACGTTGAGCGGCATCGCCGACGCGCTCAACACCGATCCGGTGCTCAACCGGGAGATGACCGGGGTACTCGGTCCGATCGATGCGGTCGTCGCGATCAGGACCGAAGACGATGCGATCGCGTGCTCGATCGAGATCGCCGATGCGACGTTCACAGTGCTGCGGGGGATCTGCCGCGCCGACGCCGGTGCCACCCTGGTCTTCGATTCGGCTCAGGAGTTCGCCGCCTACGTCACCGCCGACCACGACGAGGCGATCAGGATGTTCCTGGCCAGCCGGGTGCGCCTGGAAGGCAACCCCGCGGTGTTCGGATACGTCAGCTACCTGACCTCGCTGTTGAGCCGCACCGAGGATGTGCAGGCCTACCGGGAGCAGATCGACAAGCACCAGCAGGCCGCGCTCGACGCCGCCGCCGAAGCCGGTGAGCCGCAGCGCGACATGCAGGTCCACCGGGTGCGGGGCCGGCTTCGCGGGGAGAACGTCGACCCGGGCGTGAAGTATCTGCGCGAGCCCTTCCTGTCGGAGTATGTGCTGGAGGACTTTCCGCGGCTGGCGAAGTTCCGCCGGCAGCACTACGACACCATGCCGGAGGTGACCGCCGAGCAGGGCAAGTTGCTGACCGACTTCTACGTGGCCAACGGTTTCGAGACCCGACCCGACGGATCGCCCTGGGATCCCACCCTGCGTACCGCGCGTGCCTTCGAATACCTGATGCAGCACAAGGAACCGCTGCTGCGCGAGGGCGGGCTGCTGGCCGGCACCATCACGCCCAATCCGATCTGCGGATCCGTCCAGCAGCCCTACACCGTGGGCTGGTCGATCTGGGGTGAGATGACCACCCTCGCCGACCGGGAACTCGACCCCTTCCACATCGGCGACGAAACCCGGGAAACACTGCACCGCTACGTCTTCCCGTTCTGGATGGACAAACACCTGGTGCAGGTGTGGAAGCAACAGAACTTCTATCCGCTGTCGGCGAAGATCAACGACCGGATGTTCTGTTTCAACCTGTGGAGCCTCAACTCGCTGAATCCCGGCAGCCCCGGCTTCGAGCGGGTGGTCCGTGAGGGCCTGCACAGCATGCGCGACGAGATCGTCGAAAACATGGCTGCGCAAAGTGATTCGGCAGCCGGAGCCGAGCAGGTCGACCAGGACCGGATGAACACCTGGGAGGCGATGCTGGCGTCCATCGACGGTGTGCTCGCCTACACCCGCAACCTGGCGGACATGGTCGCCGGACAGGCGGCTCAGGAGAGCGACCCGGTCCGGGCGGCGGAACTGAACACCATCCACGCCAACCTGTTACGGGTGCCCGGCGCTGCGGCCCAGACCCTGCACGAAGCGGTCCAGTCGATGTGGATCATGTTCATCGCGCTGAGCCTGGACAGCATGGACGACGACATCACCGTCGGGCGCCTCGACCAGATCCTGCAGCCGTATTTCGAGTCCGACCTGGCGAAGCTGCCCGGCGATCAGCACGACGCCTACATCAAGCAGGCCATCGAGCTGGTCGGATGCCTGTTCCTGCGCTTCACCAGCCATCGGATCGCCGCGGCGACCATCGCCTCGTGGCAGAACTCGGGCGCTCCGGGCGTCGCCTCGGTGTGCGTGGGCGGCGTCGCCGCTGACGGCACCGACGCGGTCAACGACATGACCTACATCGTGCTGAAGGTCGCCGAGATGCTGTCGCTGGACGACCCCGACATGGACGCGCGATACATGGTGGGCGTCAACAGCACCGACTACATCCGCCGGGTGGCCGAGCTGAACTACATCACCAGCGGGACGCCGTCGATCCACAACGACAAGGCGATCATCGACTCGTTGTGCCAGCACGGCTGGAAGGTCGAGGACGCCCGGGAGTGGGTGCCGTGCGGATGTGTCGAACCGGTGATCCACGGCAAGCATTTCGCCTCGACCGGGGACCTGGACTCCAACCTGATGGTGCCGCTGACCATGGCCCTGTACAACGGCTACCACCCGACCGCCCGGTGGGACTTCGGTCCCAAGACCGGCGAACTCGACTCCTTCGCGACGTTCGAGGAGTTCTTCGCGGCCTTCGAGACCCAGTTCCGGTTCATCTACCACGAGGCGATCGAGGCGTCGCATCAGATCCTGCGGACCCAGCAGCAGATCATGCCCGCCCCGCTGTACTCGGTGACCCTCGAGGACTGCATCCCGTCGGGCCGCGGCATGACCCACGGCGGCGCCCGGTACAACTCCTCGGGTGCGGCCTTCATCGCCCTCTCGGACGTCACCGACTCGCTGCTGGCGATCAAACAGGTGGTGTTCGACGAGCACAAGTTCACCCTGGGCCAGTTGCGCGATGCCATCGACGCGAACTTCGAGGGCTACGAGGTGATGCACGCCCACATCATGAACCGGGTCCCGAAGTTCGGCTCCGGTGATCCGGCCGGCCGCGAGATGGTGGGCCGGATAACCCGCATGGTGGCCGATTTCCTGCACGGTCAGGACAACGGCCGCGGCGGGCACTACAGCACCGGGTACCGCACCAACAACAACCACACCGTCTACGGGCGGGTGTCGGGGGCCTCCCCGTCCGGGCGCCTGGCCGGCACCCCGTTCACCTCGGGTCTCACCCCGAACCCGGCCGCATCGAAGAATCCGCTGGACACGTTCAACGACGTCGCCAGCATCGATCCGCTGACCTGCGACAACAACTACACCCTGAATGTCCGGTTGTCGTTCTCCAACAAGGACTCCCACAAGCAGAACGTCGACCACATCGCAAGCTACGTGCAGGCCTACTTCGTCAACGGCGGCATGCAGGTCCAGTTCAACATGGTCGACAGCGACACGCTGCGCGACGCGATGGCACACCCGCAGTTCTATCCCGATCTGATCGTGCGGGTGTCCGGGTACACCGGCTACTACACGCGCATGCAGCGGGATCTGCAGCTGGAGATCTTGGGCAGGACCGAGTTTGTCATCTGACGTGCGCACGGCCGACGCCGACCCGGGGGTGGGTCGGCGGGTGCCCTATGTGTTTTCGCTGAAGCACAATTCGCTCGAGGACGGCCCGGGTATCCGGTCGGTGATCTTCCTCAAGGGATGCAACCTGAACTGCGCGTGGTGCCACAACCCGGAGAGCAAGCGCCGGCGCAATGAACTGTCCTTCGACCAGGGTGCGTGCATCGGATGTCGGGAGTGTCTGCCGGCGTGTCCGGCCGGCGCGCTGCGCGCCGGTGATGTCTCGGCCGGGCAGGCGCCCGTGCTGGTCGACCGGCAGGCCTGCACCACCTGTCTGCAGTGCGTGGATGTCTGCCCGACGAAGGCGCTTTCGGCGGTGGGCCGGTCGGCCGGGGTCGACGAGTTGGTCGACGAGGTGCTGCGCTACAAGACGTTCATCGTCGCCTCCGGCGGGGGTGTCACCCTCTCCGGCGGTGAGCCGACGCTGTTCACCGACTTCACCTCGTCGCTGCTGGCCCGGTTCAAGGCGCAGGGGCTGCACACCCTGATCGAGACGAACGGCCGGTTCCGGTTCGAGGACTTCGCGGCCGCGATCCTGCCGCACACCGACATGATCTATTTCGACCTCAAGATCGTCGACCGCGACCAGCACCGGCGCTATTGCGGCACCTCCAACGACACCATCCTGGAGAACTTCGTGCGGCTGCACCGGATGTCGGAGTCGGGCGGGTTCACCGTGGTTCCCCGCACACCGCTGATCCCGGACGTCACCGACACCGACGAGAACATCGCAGACCTGGCCCGGTTCTACGCCGAGCACGGCGTGACCCGCACGGTGGTGTTGAAGAGCAATCCGCTGTGGGCCGAGAAGTACCCCAAGCTCGGTGTCGGTGGGGGACTGATCGACCTGCAGGCGCCGCGGGGTCTGTACCCCAAGGCGCGGATCGAGGAGCTGTCGAAGATCTACCGCGACCACGGTGTCGAGGTGACCACCGGCTGAGCTCCGCCGAACTGGCATTCCAGCAGGCCCGCACTCGCACTTTCGCTGCCGGAATGCCATTTCGGCGGGTGTGGGGGAATGGGGGTCACCAGGTGGCGACGTCGGCGGCCACCGCGGCCATCAGCTCGTCTGCCCGGCTGCGCGCCACGGCCAGCTCCCCCTCGCAGCGAACCTCGATGTAGGACTTCAGTTTCGGCTCGGTTCCCGACGGGCGCACCACGACCCGCACCGACGCCCGGTCCTCGGCGGCGGTGAACACCAGTGCGTCGGTGGCCGGCTGCAGGTCCGCCGTCGACACCGGAAAGCCCGCCAGCCGTTCCGGCGGATCGGCGCGCAACCGGCTCATCAGTTCGGCCGCCGCCTGCGGTGACGGCACCCGCCGGGTGAGCGCCGTCGTGGTGTGCACACCGTGGCGGCGGGCCAGGGCGTCGAGCGCATCGAACACCGTCAGGCCGCGCTCGCGCAGCGCAACCACCATGTCGCACATCAGAACCGCGGCGCTGATGCCGTCCTTGTCCCGCACCGCGGCGGGGTCCACGCAGTGGCCGATCGCCTCCTCGTAGGCATAGAGCAGCGTGCCGGGCACCTGCTCGTCGGCGCGGGCCAGCCACTTGAAGCCGGTCAGCGTCTCGACGTGGCGGGCGCCGTGGAACGCCGCGATCCGCGCCAGCATGCGCGAGGACACCACCGTGCTGGCCACCACCGCCGACGCCGGATCCGCGCACCTGGAGAGCAGGTAGTCGCCGAGCAGCCAGCCGGTCTCGTCGCCGGTGAGCATCCGCCAGCCGGCCGGTGCCGGCGCCCCGACGGCGCACCGGTCGGCGTCGGGATCCAGCGCGATCGCGACCTGTGCGTCGACGTCTGCGGCCAGGGTCAGCAGCGCGTCGGCGGCACCGGGTTCCTCGGGGTTGGGGAAGGCGACGGTGGGGAAGTCCGGGTCCGGGGCGAACTGGTCGGCGACGACGTGCACATCGCCGAATCCGGCCAGGGCCAGCGCGTCGAGCGCGTACTCACCGCCGACGCCGTGCATCGGGGTCAGTGCCACCCGCACCGAGCCGGCGGTGCGGCGCACCGCGGCGGCACGTTCGAGGTAGTGGCGCAGCTGCACGGCTCCGGAGGCGGCGACGGGGCCGCGGCCGATCTGGTCGGCGGGCGGCGCGGCCGCGATGGCGCGCTCGATGTCGCGGTCGGTGGGGGAGACTATCTGCAGCCCGCCGGGGAAATACACCTTGTAGCCGTTGTCGGTGGGCGGGTTGTGCGATGCGGTGATCTGCACCCCGGCCGCGGCGCCCAGCTCGCGTACCGCATAGGCCACGACCGGGGTGGGCACCGCGGTGAACATCAGCGTCACCGGGAAGCCCTCGGCGGCGAACACCTCTGCGGCAGCACGGCCGAACTCGGCGGACCGGTGCCGGGCGTCGTAGCCGACGACGACGTGTCCGCCGCCCAGCGACCGGTTGGCGAGGACCCGCGCCACCCCGGCCGTTGCGCGCAGCACGACCGCGAGGTTCATCCCGTTCGGCCCGGCGCGCAGCGGGCCGCGCAGGCCCGCGGTGCCGAACGTCAGGGGGTGGGCGAACCTGTCGGCGAGTTCGTCGTCGGTGCACGCCGACAGTTCGGCGGCCGAGCCGGGGTCCGGGTCGTGGGCTACCCAGTCCCGCACCTGCGGCGGCCAACGCGTCATGAGCTCACCCCACCACGAAACCGGCGCTACGGGCGACCCCGTGCGCCGACCGGTCCAGGTGCCGTCCCGGGTGCGGCTGTCCATACTTGTGCCCGAGAGATGAAGTGGACGCGGCAGCTACTCAGGTGGGCGGTGCTCCTGGCGGTCACAGCCGGGGCCACCGTTGCACTCGCGCTGCTCGGCGTGCCCTCGGCGGCGCTGTTCGCGGCGCTGGTGGTGGCGATCGTGCTGGCGCTGCTGGCGCTGGGCCCCGCCGGTGTGCCGCGCCGTCTCGGCCTCGCCGCCCAGGGGACGCTGGGCGTCTACATCGGCACGATGGTGCAGGACGACGCGCTGGCCGCGCTGGGCGACGACTGGGCGGTCGTGCTCGGAATCGCGGTCGCGACGCTGCTGCTCAGCGTCGGGGCCGGCGCGCTGCTGGGGCTGCGCCGCGACGTCACCCCGGTGACCGGATCGTTGTCGCTGGTCGCCGGTGGCGCCTCCGGGCTGGTGGCCATCGCCCGCGAGCTCGGCGCCGACGTCCGCGTCGTCGCGGTGCTGCAGTATCTGCGGGTCGGCCTGATCACCGCGTCGATGCCCGTCCTGGTCACCGTCGTCTACCACTCCGACCGGGCGGCGCGCACGGTCACCGACCCCGGCGCCGCGCCGGCGGCGCCGTGGTACCTCAGCCTCGGCATGCTCGTCGCGCTGGTGCTGGCCGGTTCGACGTTGGGCCGGCTGATCCGGCTGCCCGGTGCCGGGCTGCTCGGCCCGCTCGCGCTGACGGTGGCGCTGGAGGTCAGCGGGCTGTCGTTCGGTTTGTCGGTGCCGGCGCTGCTGGTGCAGGCGGGCTACATGCTGATCGGGTGGCAGGCCGGGCTGGCGTTCACCCGGGAGTCGTTGCGGGCGGTCGGCCGGCTGCTGCCCGCCGCGCTCGCGC
>NZ_JBSWXU010000154.1:0-12124 GCF_056160785.1 Mycobacterium sp. ABE4_509
GCCCGGCCGCGCCCGCCGCCCCGGCCCCGGTGGCGGCGGTCCCGACCAGCGATCCGCATCGCTTCGGACGCGTCGACCCCGATGGCACGGTGTGGCTGATCACCAGCTCCGGCGAGCGCAACATCGGTTCCTGGCAGGCCGGCGACGCCGAGGCCGCCTATGCGCACTTCGGTCGGCGGTTCGACGATCTGCACACCGAGGTCGTCCTGCTCGAGCAGCGGCTGTCCGCCGGCTCCGGGGACGCCCGGAAAGTCCGGTCCGCGGCCAGCGCGCTGGCCGAGAGCCTGCCGACGGCGCACGTGCTGGGTGATGTGGAGGCCCTTGCGGCGCGGTTGTCGGCGATCGTCGAGCAGGCCGACAACGCCACCCAGGAGGAGAAGGCCAAGCGCGAGGAGGTCCGCGCCGAGCAGACCGCGCGCAAGGAGGCGCTGGCCGCCGAAGCCGAGGAATTGGCGGCCAATTCGACGCAGTGGAAGGCCGCCGGTGACCGGTTGCGCGCCATCCTCGACGAGTGGAAGACGATCACCGGGCTGGATCGAAAGACCGACGATGCGCTGTGGAAGCGCTACTCGGCCGCGCGCGAGACGTTCAACCGGCGTCGCGGGTCGCACTTCGCCGAGCTGGACCGCGAACGCGCCGGAGCCAAGAAGGCCAAGGAAGCCCTGTGCGTGCAGGCCGAGGAACTGTGTGACTCCACCGACTGGGGACCCACGGCGGCGACGTTCCGCGACCTGCTCACCGAGTGGAAGGCCGCCGGACGGGCCGCCAAGGACGTCGACGACGCGTTGTGGCGGCGTTTCAAGGGTGCTCAGGACAAGTTCTTCTCGGCGCGCAACGCGGCCTCGGCCGAACGCGACGCCGAGTTCCGCGCCAACGCGCAGGCCAAGGAGGCGCTGCTGGCCGAAGCCGAGCGCCTCGACACCTCGGACCTGGACGCCGCCCGCTCGGCGTTGCGCTCCATCGGGGACAGGTGGGATGCCATCGGCAAGGTGCCGCGCGAGCGCGGCGCGGATCTGGAGCGGCGGCTGCGGGCGGTCGAGAAGAAGGTGCGCGACGCCCCGACCGGTGGGGTCGACCCGGAAGCCCAGGCACGAGCCGACCAGTTCCGTGCCCGCGCAGAGCAGTTCGAGCGCCAGGCGGAGAAGGCCGCGGCCGCGGGCCGCACCAAGGATGCCGAGCAGGCCCGCGCCAGCGCCGAGCAGTGGCGCCAGTGGGCCGAGGCGGCCGCCGAGGCGCTGGGCAAGAAGGGTTAGCCGTGGGTTAGCCGGCCCCGTCCCGGGGTGGTTGGTCCTTGTCGTCGAGGCCGTCGAGCAGGCCTTTGCGCTGCTGTTCGGTTGCGACGCGGCGGCGGTGTTCCTCGCCGGCCAGTTGCAGAGCGGTGCGCTCGGCTACCACCCGGGCCCAGTGGTAGGTCAGCACGATCACCGAGATCCAGGCGATGATCAGCCCGAACCCGGGGCCGGGATAGGGCCCTGCGGCGGTCTGGCGGGACCACACGGCCAGCAGCCCGAGGAACGACCCCACGGTCGAACCGGCCAGCGCGATCCAGGCCAGTGCCCATCGGCGGGTCACCAGCGCCAGGATCGAGAAGCCGACGCCGAAGACGAGCACGATCCAGGTGAACACCCGCGACGGCAGTGCGATCCCGTTGTCGGTCGCGACGTCGGAGCCGACCAACACGTCGAATCCCCGCGCGGCTCCGGTGTGCGGCAACACGAAGCTGACCAGCAGCGCGAACACGGCGATCGCCAGCACCAGCGCCCGCGGTCCCGGGTTGATCTCACGGGCGACGCGCTGTTCGACGTCGTCGAGGTCGCCCCGGTAGGCATCCAGACCGCGGGGGTCCTCGCCCGGGAACTCGCCGCCGGCGGGTGTGTCGCTCATCGGGTGCACCCTACGGCCGGCGCGGGTGCGGCGGGCACTCCGATCGAGGGCATGCCCAGCCCGACACCCGTACGCGGCGTGCGCCCGGCGGCGTGGGCGTCGCCGGCGCGGGTGCGCCGGTGTTCGAGCAGTCCTGCGTCGGCGATGAGGTGGTGCGGGGCCGCGCCGGTCACCGTGGTGACGACGACGTCGCCGGCGCGGATCTGCTCTGCCGCCGGACCCGGATCGAAGTGCACCAGCCTGCCGTCTCGGGCGCGGCCCGACATCCGCGCGGTCGCCGCGTCCTTGCGTCCCTCGCCGGTGGCCACCAGCAGTTCGACGGTCCGCCCGATGATCGCGGTGTTCTCCTCCAGAGAAATGCGTTCCTGGAGCTCGATGAGCCGCTGATAACGCTCGGAGACAACTGCTTTGGGCACCTGGTCGGCCAGTTCAGCAGCCGGGGTGCCGGGCCGCTTGGAGTACTGGAAGGTGAACGCGCTGGCGAATCGCGCGGCCTCGACCACGTCGAGGGTGGCCTGGAAGTCCTCCTCCGTCTCGCCGGGGAACCCGACGATCAGGTCGGTGGTGATCGCCGCGTGCGGGATCGCCGCGCGCACGCGTTCGATGATGCCGAGATAGCGATCGGCCCGGTAGGAGCGCCGCATCGCACGCAGGATCCGGTCCGAACCCGACTGCAGCGGCATGTGCAGAGTGGGACACACATTGGGCGTGTCGGCCATCGCCTCGATGACGTCGTCGGTGAACTCGGCCGGATGCGGTGAGGTGAACCGGACCCGCTCCAGCCCGTCGATGTTCCCGCACGCGCGCAGCAGCTTGGCGAAGGCGCCGCGGTCGCGGGGCTGGTCCGCCCAGCTGGTCGTGTCCTCGCGCAAGCGCTCGTCCGTAGCGAACGAGACACCGTAGGCGTTGACGTTCTGCCCGAGCAGCGTCACCTCCAGCACGCCCTGGGAGACCAGCGCCGAAACCTCGGCGAGCACGTCGCCGGGCCGACGGTCGACCTCTTTGCCGCGCAGCGACGGCACGATGCAGAAGGTGCAGGTGTTGTTGCACCCCACCGAGATGGAAACCCATGCGGCGTAGGATGATTCGCGCCGCGCCGGCAGCGCCGACGGGAACTCCTGAAGTGCCTCGGCGATCTCGACCTGGGCGACCCGGTTGTGCCGGGCACGCTCGAGCAGGGCCGGCAGCGAGCCGATGTTGTGGGTGCCGAACACGACGTCGACCCAGGGAGCCTTGCGCAGCACCGCGTCGCGATCCTTCTGGGCCAGGCAGCCGCCGACGGCGATCTGCATGCCCGGATCCGACTGTTTCCGCGGCGCCAGGTGGCTGAGGTTGCCGTACAGCTTGTTGTCCGCGTTCTCCCGCACCGCACAGGTGTTGAACACCACCACGTCGGCGTCGGCGCCGTCGTCAGCGCGCCGGTAGCCCGCGGCTTCGAGCAGGCCCGCCAGCCGTTCGGAGTCGTGCACGTTCATCTGACAGCCATAGGTTCTGACCTGGAAGGTGCGCGCGGCACGCCCGGGGCCGGCCCCGTGCGCCTGCTGCGTCACCGTGGAAGTCACGGACCCCATCCTACGGACGGGCCGGACCCACCTGTCGGCCCGGCGTGACCGCGGTGATCTGCGCGGATTGTTCACTTCCCGGCAAGCCGGGCGTCCCCTGGGTAAGGTCATCACGCATGGAGAGCTCCTCTGGCGTGCCGATGATCTCGATGAAAGAGGTCAACAAGCACTTCGGCGAACTCCACGTCCTCCAGGACATCAACCTCGAGGTCGGCAGAGGCCAGGTCGTCGTGGTGCTGGGACCATCGGGGTCGGGCAAGTCGACCCTGTGCCGCACCATCAACCGGCTCGAGACCATCGACTCGGGGACCATCACCATCGACGGCCAGGTACTGCCCGAGGAGGGCCGCAGGCTCGCGCAGCTGCGCTCCGATGTCGGCATGGTGTTCCAGTCGTTCAATCTGTTCGCGCACAAGACGATTCTGGACAACGTCACGCTGGCTCCGATGAAGGTGCGCAAGCTGTCCAAGTCGGATGCCCGGGAGAAGGCGATGGCGCTGCTGGAACGGGTGGGCGTGGCCAACCAGGCCAACAAGTACCCCGCACAGCTCTCCGGCGGCCAGCAGCAGCGGGTGGCGATCGCCCGCTCGCTGGCGATGAACCCGAAGGTGATGCTGTTCGACGAACCGACCAGCGCACTGGACCCGGAGATGATCAACGAGGTGCTGGCCGTGATGGCGTCGCTGGCCGGCGAGGGCATGACGATGGTGGTCGTCACCCATGAGATGGGTTTCGCCCGGCGGGCGGCCAACCGTGTCGTGTTCATGTCCGACGGCGCCATCGTCGAAGACGCCGAACCTGTGCAATTCTTCGAGAACCCGCAATCGGAACGAGCCAAGGACTTCCTCGGCAAGATCCTCCATCACTGACCCGACCACCCGCAGATGCCCGCCGAAAGGAAAAACACCGTCATGTTCCCGACATCGCTGTCCAAGCGCGTCATCGGTGCTGTCGCCCTCGCCGCCGCACTCCCCTTCGCCGCCACCGCGTGTGGCGGGGACAGTGGCGGTGGCGGCGGTGACAGCGACAGCATCGTGATCGGCACCAAATTCGACCAGCCCGGCCTGGGCATGCGCAACCCCGACGGCACCATGAGCGGGTTCGACGTCGACGTCGCCACCTATGTCGCCGGCGAGCTGGGCTACACCCCTGAGCAGATCGAGTGGAAGGAAGCGCCGTCGGCGCAGCGCGAGACGCTGATCCAGAACGGGCAGGTCGACTTCATCGCGGCCACCTACTCGATCACCGACTCCCGCAAGGAGCGGGTGGACTTCGCCGGGCCCTACCTGATCACCGGCCAGAGCCTGCTGGTGCGCGCGGACAGCAATGACATCAACGGCCCGGCCGACCTGGAGAACAACAAGATCCTGTGCTCGGTGTCCGGCTCGACACCGGCCCAGAAGATCAAGGACGAGTTCACCGGAGTGCAGCTGCAGCAGTTCGACACCTACTCGGCGTGCATCGAGGCGCTCAAGAACGGCGCCGTCGACGCGGTGACCACCGATGAGACCATCCTGGCCGGTTACGCCGCCCAGGACCCGGGGGTGTTCAAGATCGTCGGCGACCAGTTCTCCGAGGAGCGCTACGGCATCGGCCTGGAGAAGGGCAACACCGAGCTCTGCACCAAGATCACCGACGCGCTGACAAAGATGGAGAACGACGGAGACTGGACTGCGGCCTGGGACAAGAACCTCGGCCCGGCCGGTCTGCCTGCGCCGACCCCGCCGACCCCGGAGGCCTGCTGAGCGTCGACGGGCAGCAGCGTCGCGTCCGGAGCCGAGTAGTCGACGACAGCAGATAGGGACCGCCGCCCGTGGAGATATTCAGCGAGTATCGCGACCAGATCTTCGAGGCGTTCTGGACGACGATTCAGCTGACCGTGTTCGCGGGCGTCGGAGCGCTGGTACTGGGCACCGTGTTGGCCGCGATGCGGCTTTCACCGGTGCCGATGATGAACTGGCTGGGCACCAGCTACGTCAACATCGTGCGCAACACCCCGTTGACGCTGATCATCATCTTCTGCTCTCTCGGCTTGTCCCAGACCCTGGGGATCACCCTCGCGGGCCGGCAGTCACCGACCTTCATCGAGGACAGCAACTTCCGGCTGGCGACCCTCGGGCTGGCGGTCTACACCGCGGCTTTCGTATGCGAAACGGTGCGCTCGGGCGTCAACACGGTGCCGCTGGGGCAAGCCGAAGCCGCCAGGTCGCTGGGCCTGACGTTCGGGCAGAACCTGCGGATCGTGCTGCTGCCGCAGGCTTTTCGGGCGGTGATCATCCCGCTGGGTTCGGTGTTGATCGCGTTGACGAAGAACACGACGATCGCCTCCGCCATCGGCGTGGCCGAGGCTGCGCTGTTGATGAAGGAGATGGTCGAGAACACCGCGGCGGTGATGGTCGTGGGTGGGATCTTCGCGCTCGGGTTCGTCATCCTGACCCTGCCGACCGGTCTGTTCTTCGGTTGGCTGGGCAAGCGGCTGGCGGTGGTGCGGTGATGAAGGCCTGCAAGAGGAACGGACAAAGCCGATGAGCGCCGGATCATCGGTTCTCTTCGATGCGCCGGGGCCCCGCGCGCGGGTGCGCAACCGCGTCATCTCGGTGGCCACCGTGGTCGTGGCGCTGCTGGTGGCCTGGGTGGTGCTCAGCCGGCTGGCCGACCGGGGGCAGCTGACCTCCGAGAAGTGGTCACCGTTCCTGACGTCGAACCTGTGGACCACCTACGTGTTGCCGGGTGTGAAGGGCACGCTCACCGCGGCGGCGGTGTCGATCGTGCTGGCGCTGATCCTGGGCTTCGTGCTCGGCGTGGGCCGACTGTCGACCCACCCCGGCATCCGCTGGCCCTGCGCGGTGATCGTCGAGTTCTTCCGCGCCGTCCCGGTGCTGATCATGATGATCTTCGCGTACTTCTTCTATGCGGTGTACGCGGTGTTCCCCGCCGGGCAGCTCGCGCTGGCCGGTGTGATCACAGGTTTGACCCTGTACAACGGCGCCGTCATCGCCGAGATCGTGCGCGCCGGGGTCCACGCGTTGCCCCGCGGCCAGACCGAGGCGGCCTCGGCGCTGGGGCTGTCCTGGGGTCAGACCATGCGCTCGATCCTGCTGCCGCAGGCCGTCACCTCGATGCTGCCGGTGTTGATCTCGCAGTTGGTGGTGGTGCTCAAGGACACCGCTATCGGTTACCAGATCACCTTCGTCGAAATGGTGCGCCAGGGCACCGCGGTGGGCTCGGCCTACGGCAACTTCATCCCCGCCCTGATCGTGATCGCGATCCTGATGATCAGCCTGAACTTCACTCTGTCGTGGTTCGCGACGTGGCTCGAGCGCCGGCTTCGGCAGTCGCGCAAGGGCCGCGAGGAGCCGGCCGCCGAGGCCGCGATGGAAGAGGCCGGAGATCAGAGCCGCGGCACATGAGTCAGTTGCTGGTCGCGATGGAGCTGGAGGTGCTGCCGGAGTCCGCGCTGCGCACCATGGTCGATTTGATGGTGCGGCTCATCGAGGCCGGCGGCGCCATCGTCATCATGATCGGCGCGGTCGTGGCCATGGTGAAGTTCGCGGTGGCATTGGTGCGCCGCGACATCAATTCGTTCTCCGCCGTCCGTCTGACGCTGGCCCGCTTCCTGGTTCTGGGCCTGGAATTCCAGCTCGCCGCCGACGTGCTGCGCACCGCCATCTCCCCGACGTTCGAGGAGATCGGGAAGCTGGCGGCCATCGCGGCGATCAGAACGATTCTGAACTACTTCCTCAACCGCGAGATCGCCCAGGAGCAGCGCGAGATCGAGCTGGCGAAATCCCGGCCGCCGCAAGAGCCGACGGGCTGATGAACGTCATCGTCGGTGCCGCGTGGTGCATCGGGGTCGCCGGGATCGCCCTCGGAGCCGCCGCGCTGCTGGTGTTCCGGCAGCCGTTGCTCGCGTTGCAGGTGACGATGGAGATGCTGCTGGCCGCGGGACTGCTGCGGTTGAGCGTCGACAACTCCTGGGCGGCGATCGCCGGGGCGGCCTTGGTGCTCGCGGTGCGCCGCATGATCACCCGAAGCCTGACCGCCGACTTCACCCGCACCGCGTCGACGCCGGGATGACCCGGGCGGTGCCGGCTAGACCCGGCGGCGCTCCCATTCGCCGGCCAGTTCGGTGGTCACGACGTCGGCCGCCATCGTCTGGCCGTAACCCCGCCGGGCCAGCATTCCCACCAGCCGTCGGGTGACCTTGTTCTGCGCGTCACGGTCACCGGGATCGCCGAGCTTCTCCCGGCGCAGCCGGTCGCGGACCAGCTTCTCGGCGCGTTCACGTTCGGCCCCGGCGTCGATGTCGGCCAGCGCCCCGGTGATCACGTCGTCGTCGACACCCTTGTCGCGCAGCTCAGCGGCCAGCGCTCGCTTGCTCTTGCCCGAGTTGGCTCGCCGGGACTGCACCCACTGCTCGGCGAAGTCTTCGTCGTCAACCAGCGCCACCTCGGCCAGCCGCTCGACGACTTCGGTGCTGATGTCCTCGGGGTAGCCCCGTTTGGCGAGCTGACCGGCCAGTTCCGCACGGGTCCTGGCTCGCACGGTGAGCAGGCGCAGGCACACTGCCCGCGCCTGCTCGGCCCGTTTGGCGCGATCCGCGCGATCAGCCGCCGGGCCGCTAGAAGTCGACCGGAGCGGGAAGGACGTCATCGCCCGACTCATCTGTCATCACGGCGCCGATACCGAGCTTCTCCTTGATCTTCTTCTCGATCTCGTTGGCGACCTCGGGATTTTCGAGCATGAAGTTGCGGGCATTCTCCTTGCCCTGACCCAGTTGCTCGCCGTCGTAGGTGAACCAGGAACCGGACTTGCGGATGAAGCCCTGTTCGACACCCATGTCGATGAGCGAGCCCTCCCGGCTGATTCCCCTGCCGTACAAGATGTCGAACTCAGCCTGCTTGAACGGTGGCGACACCTTGTTCTTGACGATCTTGGCCCTGGTGCGGTTGCCGACCGCATCGGTGCCGTCTTTGAGTGTCTCGATCCGGCGCACATCGATCCGGACCGAAGCGTAGAACTTCAAGGCCTTTCCGCCCGTGGTGGTTTCCGGAGAGTTGTGCACCATCACACCGTCGACGAAATAGTTGTGGTTGCCCTCGACTTCGATGTCGAATCGATTCATCGACCGGGCCTGCGGCTTGACGTGCACGTCGAGCACCCGCGCCGGAACGAGCCGCTGGCTGGGCTCCACGAACTGGGGTGTGACGCTGCCCAGACCACGGAATCGCGGAAGCAGCTTGTGCTCCATCGACGGCGCCATGTACGGAGCCACCATCTCCTGGAACTTCGCCGAGGCCGCGGTGGAGAACACCAGCACGGCCTTGCGCCGCGTTCCCGCGTAACGCAGCCGGACATCCAACCCATAGGTGTCCCGCAGATAGTCGCACAGCCGGACCCGGGAGCTCTCGCCCATCGCCTCCACACAGATCTCGATGCGACCGCTGCCGCCCTCGGTGCGCTGCTGAAGCCCCTTGGAGCGCACCGTGAAACCGCCGTCGTCCATGTACCAGACCGCCAACGCCAGCGGGGTCAGTGCCTTGAGGTAATCCTCGGACAGGAATTTCTTGCCGTCGCCGAGATAGACCGCGCGACGCAACTCACCAAGTTCGGCCAGCGGGGTGAAGTCCGCGCACCGCGAGCCGTTGTCGTTCTCCCGAACCGTGTGCTTGACGTTGCCCAGCAGGTCGACCTTCCACTGCAGGTAGTCGGCCTCCTTGGCGCTGCGCCCCATGCGGAAGCGGACACCGTTACGGTCATGGCGGTTCGGAGACAGGTTTCCATCACCCATCAACGAGCCCAGGATGACCTGGAACTGCTGGTCGCTGAGCAGGTGCGGTTCGGAGGCCATCACCTGATCACCGGCGATGATGTCACCGGCCTCCGTCCAGCCGGCGGGTGTCCGGATGAGGTGGTTCGGGGTCGCCGCGAACTGCGACTTGCCGTTTCCGCCGGACTTGGCGACGGTGAACTGCAGGAACTGTTCGGCCGGTCCGTTGTTGAACCAGTCCACCACCTTGCGCGGGACGATCTGATCGCTGACGGGGTCGTAGGACATCACTTCGACGTCCATCTTGTTGTTGACGATCTTGCCGATCTTCTCGGTGGTGCCGTCGGCGAGCTGCACCCGGGTGCCGTACGAGAAACACCCGAACATCACCCCGATCTTCTCGCGGAGCTGGTTGATGAAGATCGCCGTCGTGCCCGAGTTGCTCAGGGCACCGGTCATCTTCCGCAGCGCCTGGCTCATCAGGCGCGCCTGCAGCCCGACGTGGCTGTCCCCCATCTCCCCCTCGATCTCGGCGCGCGGCACCAGTGCGGCCACCGAGTCGATGACCAGGATGTCCAGCGCGCCGGACCGGATCAGCATGTCGGCGATCTCGAGCGCCTGCTCGCCGGTGTCGGGCTGAGAGACCAGCAGCGCGTCGGTGTCGACCCCGAGCTTCTTGGCGTATTCCGGATCCAGCGCGTGCTCGGCGTCGATGAACGCGGCGATGCCGCCGGCGGCCTGGGCATTGGCCACCGCATGCAGGGCGACGGTGGTCTTACCCGAGGACTCCGGGCCGTAGATCTCGATGACCCGGCCGCGGGGCAGCCCGCCGATGCCGAGGGCGACGTCGAGTGCGATCGAACCGGTGGGGATGACCGAGATCGGCTGACGCACCTCTTCGCCGAGGCGCATCACCGAGCCCTTACCGAAGTTCTTGTCGATCTGGGCGAGCGCCAGTTCCAGTGCTTTCTCGCGATCGGGGGCCTGCTGCGCCATGGTGGGTACCTCTCCGGTAGTCGTTGTTGACCGGTTCTCGGTCGGTTGGCCGCGACGGTAGATCAGGCCACCGACAAGTCAGCGTCGAACGTTCCCCACAGTAGACGAACAGGTGTTCGATTCAAGTGGACACGCCGACGGGCTACGGTCGGAAGAATGACAACCGCCGAGGATGTCCGGATCTGGGCCGACGGCGAGCAGATCGCCACCTATCTCTACCGGCCGCCCGCCGGCACCGGTGACGCCGCCTGCGTCGTGATGGCCCACGGCTTCAGCGCCACCCGCGACGACGGGCTACCCGCCTACGCCGAGGCGTTCCGCGAGGCCGGTTACGTGGTGGCACTGTTCGACTACCGCCACTTCGGCGCCTCGACCGGCCAGCCGCGCCAACTGCTCGACGTCGGCAGGCAGCACGCCGACTACCACACCGTGATCGAGTGGGCCCGCCGCCTCGACGGGGTCGACCCCGACCGGATCGTGCTGTGGGGATCCTCGTTCTCCGGCGGTCACGTGCTCGCCGTCGCCGCCCGGGACCCCCGCATCGCCGCGGTCATATCGCAGGCCCCGTTCACCGATTCCCTGCCGGTGCTGCGTGAGATACCCCCGCGCACGGTGGCGAAGCTGACACTGGCCGGAGTGCGGGACCAGTGGAACGCGTGGCGCAGACACCCTGCCGTGCTGATCCCCGCGGTCGGCGAGCCGGGCGCCGTGGCCGCGATGACCTCACCGGACGCCGAACCCGGCTTCCAGGCGATCCTCGGGCCGAACTCCCTGTGGCGCAACGAAGTCGCCGCGCGCCTGATGCTCAGGTTCGCGTTCTACCGGCCCGCAACCGCAACCGCGCACCTGCACATGCCGGTGTTGTTCTGCGTCTGTGACGACGACGTGGTCACCCCACCGGCCTCGACGATCGCCGCCGCGCACCGCGCACCGCGCGGCGAGCTGCGCCGCTACCCCTACGGACATTTCGACATCTACCTCGACCCGCAGGTCAAGGCCGACCAACTCGACTTCCTGAACCGGGTGCTCGGCCCGCGCCGGTAACCCCTCACCACTGGTCGCGCGGAACGTCGAAATCCGCGCACAGAGCCCGCCACACCTCGCGCGGCTCGACGCCGTCCTCGATGGCCTGCTCGGCGGTCCGGCCGCCGACACTGCTCAACACGTGATCGACCAGCATCGACGACGCCCGGACCGCGCCGAACTGCCCCTCCACGAGCTCGTGGAACTCCGTCAACCGCACAGGGCCCAACCTACGCCGACGCGCCGAGAGCGTCATGGCACGCCCGTACCGGATCGACGACCGCATCGATGGTGGCGCCGGCCCGGCGGGCCGCGTCCCGGTACCGGGGCGATCCGAGCACCTCGCCGGCTGCGGCAGCCAGCGCCTCCCCGGTCAGCGGCCGGACGAGCTGCGCACTACCTTGGCGCACAAGGCGATTGGCGATCTCCCATTGGTCGCCACCACCGGGGACCACCACCATCGGCACCCCGGCCAGAAGTGACTTGGCCACCGTCCCGTGGCCACCGCCGCAGATCAACAGATCGGCCTGCGCGAGCAGCTGGTCCTGGCGGCCCAGACCCACCACCGCCCAGGGGGGCACCGGCTCGCCGGGTCCGTCGAGCCGGGACACCACCACCCGGGCCCCGAGCGGCAACACCTCGCCCGGAACCAGCACCTCCAAGGCCAGCTCCGCCATCCCGCGGGCTCCGGTCGTCGCGGTCGAGGGCGCGACGACGACGACGGGACCGTCGCCCGCGGGCACCGTCAGCACCGAGGACGTCGGCTCGAAGTGCAGCGGGCCGACCACCACGGCCTCGGCCGGCCAGTCCGGCCGCGGGACCTCCAGGGCCGGCAGGGTGGCGATCAGCCGCCGCAGCGGCCCCGGCTCCTCGGCCGGCAGACCGATCC
>NZ_JBSWXU010000155.1:0-11918 GCF_056160785.1 Mycobacterium sp. ABE4_509
GCCCCGGACCGCACTCCCCGTTCGACCGGCCCGTCGGCGCGGCCCGCGAACTCGCGTTCACCGTGCTGCCGCTCTCCGAGCTCAAGGCGATCGGGGCGGCGCAGCCGGACCGTGCCACCGTCAACGACGTACTGCTCGCGGTCGTCGCCGGCGGGCTGCGCCGGTGGCTGAGCGCCGAGGGCGAATCGGTGCACCGGCTGCGGGCCCAGGTCCCGGTCAGCCTGCACCACCGCGACGAGTCGGCGACCGAGCTCGGCAACCGCGACTCGTTCATCAACGTCGACCTGCCGCTGGCCGAACCCGACCCGCTGACCCGGCTCGACCTGATTCGCGCCGAGACCACCCGGCGCAAACAACTCGGCGACGCCGAGGAGCTGTTCGACCTGTTCCACGCGCTCGGCCGGTTCCGGCATCTCGGGGCCGCGGTGCAGCGGCTGGCCGGCAGCGCTCGCGAGTTCAGTGTGGCGATCTCCAATGTGCCCGGCCCGGCGGCGGCCGTCGGGGTGGCCGGCCGGCGGGTGCTGCACCTGTTCTCGTCGTCGGAGCCCGCCGTCCACCACGCGCTGCGCATCTCGGCGATCTCGTGTTCGGGCGATATCGGGATCGGGATGTGCACCGACCCCACCGCGTTGCCGGGAGTGGCCGGCCTGGCCGACGGCATCGAGGCCTCCTACACCGAGCTGCGCGCCGCCGCGCTGGGGTGAATCAGTGTGCTGGGCGACCCCGGCGGCACGCTTATGAAAATATTATTCTCGGCGTCCTTACTGGTGGAGAGCATGTTCCGGATGGCGAGGGGCCCCTAGGGGTCGCGCCGAGTTTTCCGTCAACTAAGGTTGATACGCGGTGTGGGTGAGATGGGAGCGTCCCGTCCCCCGCCCTGCGGGGAACGGCGCAGCTATGACTTCGCCCCCGAGACCGCGGTAGGCGTGCGCATTCCTCGTGATTGCTGGATGAGCGCACGCATGACCCTTTTTCCGAGCGCGTGCGCACGATGACGGAAAAAGAAAGGTCCCATGACTACCACGACCACCCAGGACAATGCAGAACTGCGGTTGCGTGAACAGAACTACGGTGACGACCCGCTAGCCGATCGCGATACCGATCTCTACCGGGGCGAATACGTCATGAGCTTCGTCGAGAAATGGGACGAATTGATCGACTGGGATGCTCGGGCCCAGTCCGAGGGCCGGTTCTTCATCGACGTGCTGCGCGCACGGGACAAGAAGAGCGTGGTGGACGTCGCCACCGGCACGGGGTTCCACTCCGTGCGCCTCACCGAGGCCGGCTTCGACGTCACCAGCGCCGACGGCTCGGCGGCGATGCTGGCCAAGGCGTTCGAGAACGGCAAGAAGCGCGGGCTGATCCTCAAGAGCGTGCAGGCCGACTGGCGCCAGCTGAACAAGGCCATTCAGGGCAAGTACGACGCCATCATCTGCCTGGGCAACTCGTTCACCCACCTGCACGACGAGCAGGACCGCCGCCGCGCGCTGGCCGAGTTCTACGCCGCGCTGCGCCACGACGGCATCCTGATCCTCGATCAGCGCAACTACGACGAGATGCTCGACCACGGGTTCACGACCCAGCACAAGTACTACTACTGCGGTGACCAGGTCACCGCAGAACCGGAGCACATCGACGACGGCCTGGCCCGGTTCAAGTACACCTTCCCGGACGGGTCGGAGTACACGCTCAACATGTTCCCGCTGCGCAAGAACTACGTCCGCAAGCTGATCCGGGAGGCCGGTTTCGAGCGGGTGCGCACCTACGGCGACTTCCAGGAGACCTACCAGGAGAACGAGCCGGACTTCTTCGTCCACGTGGCCGAGAAGTCCGTCGAGGACAACACCGCCGCCGCGGTCACCGACGCCGCCGAGGCGTACTACGACAGCGACGACGCCGACAACTTCTACTCGATGGTCTGGGGCGGCGAAGACATCCACGTCGGGTGCTACGAGCAGACCCGCGACATCGGCGCGGCCGGTGTCGAGACGGTGGACCGGATGGCCGGCATGCTGTCGAACCTCGATCCGAACAGCGTGGTGGTCGACCTCGGTGCCGGGTACGGCGGATCGGCACGGCGGCTGGCCAGCCTGCACGGCTGCAATGTCACCTGCGTGAACATCTCCGAGACGCAGAACAACAACAACCGGGCCAAGAACCGGGCGGCCGGACTGGACCGGCAGATCACCGTCCTGCACGGCAGCTTCGACGACGTGCCGATGCCGGCTGAGAGCGCCGACGTCATCTGGTCGCAGGACGCGTTTCTGCACGCCCCCGACCGGCGCAAGGTGATCGAGGAGGCCTTCCGGCTGCTCAAGCCCGGCGGTGAACTGGTCTTCACCGATCCGATGCAGGCCGACGACGTGCCCGACGGCGTGCTGCAGCCCGTCTACGACCGGCTCGACCTGCAGGATCTGGGGTCGATGCGGTTCTACCGGGAGGCCGCCCAGGCCATCGGGTTCGAGGTCGTCGACCAGGTCGACCTGGTGGGCAACCTGCGCACCCACTACGACCGGGTGCGCGAGGAGCTGGAATCCCACCGCCCCGAGTTGGAGCAGAAGTCCTCGGTGGACTATCTGGACCGGATGGTGATCGGTCTGCGCAACTGGGTGGAGGCCGCCGACGGCGGTCACCTGGCGTGGGGCATCCAGCGGTTCCGTAAGCCCGCCTGATCAGGCTCAGCAGCACCGAACGTCCCGAGACTTCCTCGGGACGTTCGGCGTTCGTCGGCCGGCCGTGCGGTCAGCGCATGGCGCGTTCCACGAGGGGAAGCACCTCGTGGGCGAGCAGCTCGATGGTCCGGCGCACGGTGTGCTGCGGCATCCCCATCCACTGCACCCGGGCGATCAGCCGGGTGAACCCGATCGTGGTCGCCAGCGTCACCAGCTGCTCGGCACAGTCCTGCGGCGAACCGATGATCACCCGGCCCGCCAGCAGTTCGGGAACGTCGCCCGCCGCGCCCGGGTCCTCGACCACATCGGTGAACAGCCCCCAGCGGTCGAACACCCGATAGCTCGCCTGCAGGTAGGGCACCGCGTCGCGCAGCGCGGTGGCACGGTCCTCGGCGACCACGATGTTGCGCAGCAACGGGAAGTCGGCGGGGTCGGGTTTGCCCAGTTCGGCCAGCCGGTTCCGGAACACCCCGACCTGTTCGGCGATCACCGATTCGACCAGATGCGAGGACGCCACCCAGGTGTCACCGACAGTGGTGTCGGCCTGTTCGGCGGCCCGCAACACCGATCGGTTCACGCTCCCGCCGAGCCATACCGGCGGGCGCGGCGACCGGACGGGCCGCAACGCCAGGGTGGCGTCGCGGATCCGGTAGAACTGTCCGTCGACGCTGACCTGCTCCTGCGTCCACAGCCGGGTGATCAGGTCGAGTGCCTCGGCGAACCGGGGGACCCGTTCGCGGCGGTCGATGCCGAGCAGGGTGAACTCGTCGCCGGCCCAGCCCGCCGACACCCCGAGGGTGAACCGTCCCCCGCTGATCACATCGAGGTAGGCCGCCTCGGCGGCCACCTGCAGGGGGTGGTGGTGCGGCAGGATCAGCATGCACGTCGACAACGACATCCCCGCCGCGGCCGGTGCCAGGTGCGCCAGCGTCGTCAACGGCGGCAACCATGCCGCCGCTCCGTAGTTGAGGTGGGTGCCGATCGTCACCCCGTCATAGCCCGCGTTTCGGGCTGTGGCGACCTGTTCGACGTGCTCGGCCAGGCGCACGGCCAGCGGGTCGGTCGGCGGATGCTCGGGGTTGATGAACAGCGTCAGCCGCATACGACCAACCTAGGCCGAGGCAGAGGACGCTGCGGGCAGGTTCGGCGGGCGCTCTACGATGTGTCGGTTGCCTCGACCGCGACCGATGGAGGACCATGCCGAGCTGGATCGCAGACCTGGTACGCCTCGACGGCGGCGACGACACTTTCTGTAGCACAGCCGCTTTCGGTACCGCCGGACGCCTGTTCGGCGGGTTGATCGCCGCCCAGGCGCTCGCCGCCGCCGGCGCGACGGTCGACCCGCACCGGCTGCCGCAGTCGCTGCACGCGTACTTCATCAAGGGCGGCCGGGTCGGCGTCGATGTGGAGTACGTGGTCGAACGCACCCGCGACGGCAAGTCGTTCAACACCCGGCGGGTGACCGCCAGCCAGGACGGCGTCGCGATCTTCGAGATGCTGGCCTCGTTCCACCGGGCCGAAACGACCACCGATTGGCAGCGCCCCGGCCGGCCGAGCGTCACATTGGCCGATTCCACCAGGGCGACCGGGCTGCCGGAGCGGTGGGCCGACCAGTTCGAGGTGCGCACCGCGCGAGCGGGCATGGATGACTGGCCGGTCCAACCGATGTGGTTCCGCAGCCGCGACCCCATCGAGGACGACCCGCTGCTGCGGGCGTGCGCGCTGACCTTCATCTCCGATGTGGGCCTGGTGGCGGTGGCCCGGCCGCCCGACGCGGCGGCGCTGCCGAGCGGCGGGGCGGCCAGCCTCGATCACGCCCTGTGGCTGCACCGTCCGTTCGATCCGCAGCGGTGGCACCTCTACGACGCCGAGGCCGTCAGCCACAACGACGCCCGCGGCCTGGCCCGCGGCTCCGTCGTCGCCGAGGACGGCACGCTGGTGGCCAGCGTGGCCCAGGAGTCGCTCTGGCGGATCTGAGGGCCGGCCGGATCTGTTGTGCGGCGCCGTGTTCACGCCGGCCTGCCGGCGGCCAGCAGCCGGCACCGCAGCCCGAAATGGTCTGACGGCAGAACCCTCGGCAGTGCCGGCGAAACAGGCTCGGTGCCAATCACATCGATGCGATCCGGCCTCCAGCACTCGCCTGTGAGCAGAACTCGGTCGAAGCGCACCTGCCGCGGCTTCTTCTTGTTGTCGCGCAGCATCGGGTTGGTCGACGAGTCCTCGGTGAAGCCGGGATCGTGCGGATGGAGCACGGGCCAGAGGTCGCGATAGCGCGCCGGAATCCGGCGGTCCTCACCCTCGCGCATGTTGAAGTCGCCCAGGATCACCGCATCCTCGGCGGCGACCGTGCGGAACACCCGGCGCAGCTGCCAGGCCCGCAGCCAGGCGCCGTCCGAGCCGCTCTCCAGGTGCACCGAGCAGATCCGCAGAATCCGGCCGTTGACGGTGAGGTCGGCCTGCAGGAACCCGCGCACCCGCCGGCTCGGCAGCCGGGTGAAGGTGGCCGCGGTGATCGGCAGCCGGGACAGCATCAACACGCCGTAGCCGCCCACCCGGCCACCCGTGACACCGACGTGCAGATAGTGTTCGCGGACCCAGGGCTGGTCGAGCAGGACGGCCTGCGCGGTGGGGGTGACCTCCTGGAACACCGACACGTCGGGCATGTCGCGACCCAGCAGATCCGCCATCGCCCGATGGCGCTGCTCGGCGTGGAAGGACTTGTTCCACACGTTGAAGGTGGTCAGGGTCAGCTCGCGCCGTGCGGCGCCCCCACCCAGCGAGGCCTCTGCCCAGCGGCCGGCGGCCGCGTCGAACCTGCTGACCACGACGTGGCGGCGGCGCCGAGGCAGCGTGTGCCACCGTGGAATGTCCATCGCCTCGATATGGTGCCGGTCGGCCTGAACCGCGCAACACCCGGGCGGGCGCAGCGATACCGTGGGCGTATGCGCTGGCGGGGAGTGCACCACATCGAGATCAACGTGCTCGACTACGACAACTCGATCGAGTTCTACGACGGCATGTTCGGATGGCTGGGCTACCAGAGCTTCTGGACGCTGGACATCGAGTACCGCTCGACCTACTACATGGCGCGCTTCCCGGCGCCGCACAGCTACATCGGTGTGCAGCCGGCCGCCGGCGGGCAGCGGCGGCGCCACACCGAGCAGGCCGTCGGAGTCAACCACATCGCGTTGTGGGCGCGCAGCCGCCGCGAGATCGACCGCTTCCACGACGAATTCCTGGTGCCCAAACAGGTTCCCGTCGTGTATGCGCCCGCGGCGTATCCGCAGTACGCGCCGGGCTACTACGCCGTGTTCTTCGACGATCCGATCAACGGCATCCAATGGGAGCTGGCCCGGCTGCCGACCATCCCGTCCCCAGCGGCGATGTGGCGGTCCTGGCGCGCGCTGCGCCCCTACCAGCGGGCCCATCCGGAGTGGCAGCACTCGGCGGCCCGCCAGGCCATGCGGACACTGCCGGGACGTTCCCGCTGAGCAGGGCCCGGACCGCGGCGTTGCCAAGGCCTCGCGAACGGGCGCCCCAGATCTCCGATCATTTGCTGTCCGTTAAGTTGCTCGTTGAATGCGCAAGCTTCTTCGGCGTGCGGCGGCGACGGTGGCCACTTACTATCGACGCACGCGACAGTGCAGTCCCCAGCGGTCTCCCCCATCCGCCGCGGTGCAGAACCAGGACGATGCCAGTGACCCATTCCGTTGTGAAACTAGAGGTTGTGCACGTGCGACTGCCGTTACTCAGCTGGGCGTCGCAGCGGTACTCCAACCAACCCGAACGCCGCCGCTACTCGGTGATCGTCGACCTCTCCCGGCCCTTGGACCGCTACGAGGTGGCCGCCCTGAACCAGCTGCAAGCACTGGTGAAACCAACACCCAACAAGTTTGCTGTGGGCGTGATTGTCGATACCACTCTGGAGTTCGTGGAGAATTCGCTGTTCCGTATCAACCGGGAACTGTCCGACGCCGTGGCCCTCGGCGCCCGGCTCCAGGCCGCCGCGCTGGCCGCCGACGAGCAGATGGCCGACACCATGCGAAGGATCAACGCCCGGCTCGGCGCGGCGCACGTCGTCCGCGAGCCCCGCGAGCTGGCCGCGGGAACGGGCGGCGCCACACCCTCGATGCTGGTCGACGGCCCGCGCGCTGCGGTCGGGCAGGCCGCCGACGCCGCCAAATAGACCTGCCGACGCAGGTCCAGCTGCGATCATGGCTGGGTGAACCCGCCCCCGTCGACGGCGACCGACCCCCGTCGGAAGCCCGACCGGTCGACACCGAACCGACAGCTGGACACGCAGTCCGACCGGCCCGCACGCCGCGGGCACCTGGCCCCCTCGGCCGCCCGCACCCGCATCATCGGCTGGATGCTGCTACTGGTGATGGCCGCTCTGGCCGTGGCGACGTTCGTCACCTGGCGGCTGCTGATCTCGGCCGCCAACCACCGGATGGACCAGGCACTGCGGATCGAGGTCGAGGAGTTCAACGACCTGACCGGCCCCGGCATCGACCCGGCCACCGGCGCCCCCTTCACCAGCGTCGAACAGCTCATCCGCGACGCCATCGCCTACAACATCGCCCGGCCGAACGAGAAGTTCCTCGGCTACGTCGACGGACAGTTCCTGGTCAAGAGCCGCCAGCAGCCCGAGACCCCCGAGGTGTTGTCCGACGACGCGGCGTTCGCACAGCGCGTCGCGACGGTGACCGAGCCCGCCGAAGGCACCTACCGGCATCCGCAACACGGCGAGATCCGCTACCTGGCGATGCCGGTGACACTGGCGGGCGACCCCCGCCACGGGGTGATCGTCTCCGCGTTCTTCGGCGACATCGAACGCGCCGAGGCCGACCAGGCCGCACGGCTGATGCTCGCGGTGGGCGGGGCCACCATCGTCGGCGCGACGGTGGCGGCCTGGCTGATCGCCGGCCGGATTCTGCGGCCACTGCGCGACGTCGCCGAGACGACCCGCAGAATCACCGACACCGACCTGTCCGCCCGCATCCCCGCCCGCGGCGACGATGAACTGGGCAGTCTGGTGCGCACCGTCAACGGCATGCTCGACAGACTGGAGGCCACCGTCTCCGAGCAGCGCCGGTTCACCGACGACGCGGGTCACGAGCTGCGCACCCCGATCACCATCGTGCGCGGCCACCTCGATGTGATGAATCCCGACGACCCCGCCGACGTGGCCGCCACCGTGGCGCTCGTCGACGACGAACTGGAGCGGATGAACCGGATGGTGTCGGACCTGCTGCTGTTGGCCCGCTCCGAGCACCCGTCCTTCCTGCACCTGTCGGCGGCCGACATCGGTGAGCTCACCCGGCACGCCTTCGCGAAGGCGACCCGGCTCGGCGAACGCGAGTTCGTCCTCGAAGCCGTCGCCGAGGGCAGCGCGGTGCTCGATCCGCAGCGGATCACCCAGGCCCTTGTCGCACTGGCCGACAACGCATGTCGCTACACCCGAGACGGCGACCGGATCTCGATCGGCTCGCAGATTCGCACCGGCGTGCTGCGGCTGTGGGTCGCCGACACCGGCCCGGGCATCGCCGACGCCGACGCCGAACGGATATTCCAGCGGTTCTCGCGCGGCGGCGCGGCCGCGCGGCAGTCCGACGGCGCCGGTCTCGGGCTGTCGATCGTGCGGGCGATCGCGGTGGCACACGGCGGCACCGTCGAGGTGGACTCCGGCAGCGGGTCCGGGGCCCGGTTCACCATCCTCATCCCGGTAGTGGGTGCATGATGCCCCGAATCCTGCTGGCCGAAGACGAGCAACGCATTTCGAGCTTCATCGACAAGGGCCTGACCGCCAACGGGTTCGCCGTGACGATCGTCGAGGACGGTCAGTCGGCCTACGACTACGCCACCTCCGGCGACTTCGACCTGATGATCCTCGACATCGGACTGCCCGCCCTCGACGGCTTCGAGGTGCTGCGCCGCCTCCGTAGCGACCGCAGCCGGCTGCCGGTGATCGTGCTGACCGCCCGCGACAGCGTCCAGGACACCGTCGCCAGCCTGGAGGGCGGCGCAGATGACTACATGCCCAAGCCTTTCCGGTTCGAGGAACTACTGGCCCGGGTGCGGCGGCGCCTGGTCACCGAGCGGGAAGCCGAATCCAGCGTGCTGTCCTGTGGCGGTCTGCAGCTGGATCTGCGCACCCGCCGCGCCACGGTGGACGGCAAGGTCGTCGACCTCTCCGCCCGCGAGTTCGCGCTGGCCGAGACGTTCCTGCGACATCCCGGCCAGGTGCTCTCCCGCGAACAGCTGCTCAGCCACGTCTGGGGTTACGACTTCGACCCGGGCTCCAACGTGATCGACGTCTACGTGCGCTACCTGCGCCGCAAGCTCGGCGCGGACCGGTTCGTCACGTTGCGCCGGATGGGCTACCGGCTCGACGAAATCCCCTGACCCGAAACACGACTCCGCACCCACCGTGGTGGGTGCGAAGCGTGCCGGGCAGCTCAGCGGGCCGGTGCCACGTCGACGGCCACGGTCACCGTCTGGGTGATCGGCGGCAGCTGCGCGGTGTCGACGAGCAGGATCGCACCGGAGTCCTGGGCCCCGTTGGCCAGCGTCTTGGGGGTGAGCTCGAAAGGCGGGGTGTCGTTCTCGATTCCGACCAGCCCGTAGTCGCTGTCATTCGAGATGATCAGCGTCTGACCGCCGTCGGGGGTGACCACCCCTTCGACCTTGTCATGGCCGAAGAACCCACCGTCGGGGTTGAGCTCGGTCAGCAGGGCGCCCAGATCCAGCTTGAGCGTCTTGGCCGCCACCTCGACACCGGCGGCACTCAGCTTCTGGACGGCCTGGGCATCGGTGCTCACCCCGACGAACGCCTCGATCGGCTGACCGTCGACGAGCAGTCCGCCCGCGGCGGCGTCGTAGCGGGCCCCGGGGACCGCCGAGTTGGGTCCGACGCCGGTGGCCGCCGAGATGTCGGCGACGTAGATCTTCTTGTTGCCGTCGGGCGCCAGCGCGGTGTCCCGCTCGTCGATCAGGAACTCGGTGTCGCTGAGCGCGGTGATCTCCGAGACCAGCACCTTGCTGCTCTGCGGATCGGCCAGCGGCAGCAGATACACGCTCGATTCGCGGGTCGCCAGGTCGACGGTGACGATACGGGTCAGCGGCACGCCCTTCGCCGAGCCGTCGATGCCCGGGGTGGCCAGCGCCGACTGCATGACACCCACCAGCGTCGACCCGTCCGGGGTGAGGGTCAGCCCCTCCATGCCGCGGTTGGGGTCGCGCATCGCCAACTCCCCCGGCAGCGAGCCGTCATAGGGCGAGAGCCGCTCCAGCTCGGTGCCGTCGGCGTCGAAGTGGATCACGAACGGCCCGTACTCGTCGGCCACCCAGAACGTTCCGTCGGCCAGCGCGACCAGCCCCTCGCTGTCCAGGCCCCGATCCGAGTTCGGCATCGGGTTGCCGTCGATGTCGACCATCGTCTCCCCGCCGGTGTCGCCCACGTCGACCACCAGGCCGTTGAGCGGGTTGCCGTCGGGATCCTTGAGGACGATCACCTGTTCCTCGGTGGCGACCCCGTCGGCCAGCGAGTACCGGACGATCTGCGGGGAGTAGGCGGTCACCGGCACGACCTTCTCGTTGTCGGTGCGGCCGTCGACATTCGGGCCGCGGTCGGTGAGTCCGTAGATCTGGTCGGGGTGGCCGGGGACCGCGGCGATCGCCGACCCGGCGCCGCTGCTCTGCACCGGCACCCCGCCCACCGTCGCCATCGGCGGCGTCGGCACGGCGAACACCTGCACCGCGTCGGTGGTGGTCATCGTCAGCTGATCGGTTCCGGTGAAGCCCTCGTCGGGGGTGTACACCACGCTGCCGTCGCTGCCGTGGCTGAGCTGCCCGTTCGCGGGCTGCTCGAACGCGACCGGGGTGGCGCCGCCGGTGGCCGCCAACAACTGGCCCGGGGTGATGGTCAGCGACTGCCCCTGCCCGGTGCTGAACCGCTGCTGCTCGCCCGAATGCGTGGCCGGTTGCTGCGCCGCGGTGGTGTTCGAGTCCGGCGAGCAGGCGAGCACGGTGACGGCGAGCGCGACCGCGCCCGCGCTGCCCAACAGTCTCCGTCCGGTGCGACGCTCCATGATGTCCTCCTTGTCACTCGTCGGGATCGGTTGTCCCGTCCGTCCCTTCCAGGGTTTCGGTGCAACGTGAGAGAGCCGGGAGCCGCAGATGAAGGCCTTCTCATCCGGCGGCGTCGGCCAGCCAGCGCCGGGCCAGCACCAGCCGGCCGGCGGTGTGGGAGACCCAGTCGCCCAGACGATTCCGGAACGGTCCGGTCGCCAGCCCCAGCACCACCGCGGCGGCGCGGCGGCACAGTTCGCCGCGGTCGACCCGCTGGGCGGCGTGCCCGAAAACGGCCGAGCAATAATCCTGTGCCCGAAGGTGATCCAGCCCGAGCACCGACAGATGCCCGATCAGCGTCGCCCATTCGTCGACGCGCTCCCCGGGGCCGGCGGTGTCGACGTCGAGCAGCCCGCTGATCCGGGCTCCGTGCGTCAGCAGCTGGGCGTGGTAGAAGTCGCCGTGCACCGCAACCAGTGACGACTGCTGGGCGGGACCGGACAGCAGCCCGTCGACGATCCGGTCCGCCGCCGCGGACAGCTCGGCCGCGGCCTGCGCCGACACCGCCGGATCGGCGGCCGCGCAGATGCGCAGCACCTCGGCGCTGCCGCGCACCCGCTGCGGCACCGAGCGAACCGGGCCCAGCTTCACCAGCTCGGCGGGCAACCGGTCCAGCAGCGACTCCAGGGCCGCAGGCGCCGGCAGCGGTGCCGCGCCGGCGTCACCGGTCAAACCGTCGCGCAGCATCGTGCCCGGGGCCTGCGCCAGCACCAGCAGACCGTCCGGGCGGTAGCCCAGCACCGGCGGCACCGGTAGTACCGCCGACAGCAGGTCGTGCCGGACGCACAGCTCCCCCACCGCCGCCGGGCGCACCACCTTGAGGAAGTAGCGGTGCTCGCCGGCACGGAACTCCAGCACCGCCCGCTGCGCGGGCCGGTATGCCCGCACCGCGAGTTCGGGGTTCCCCGCGACGGGCAGCCCGAACTCGGACAGCATCGCCGCCACCGACGACGGAGCCTCGGCCGCCCGCAGCGCGGGCAGCGCCGGATCCTGCGGCCAGCGCCACACTCCCACTTCGACCGGTTCACCCTGGTGGGTCCCCGCCAGCACGGTGGCCCCGTCCGGCAGCGTGCTGCCCGCGACCGCGACCAGCGCCTCGGGGCTGCGGCTGCCGTC
>NZ_JBSWXU010000156.1:0-11880 GCF_056160785.1 Mycobacterium sp. ABE4_509
CACCGCACCGCAGCCCGCGCAGGTCGAGACCGCACCCGTCGCGGAGGCGGCCGCACCACTGATCGAGACCGAGCCAGTGGGTCTGCCGGCGCTGGACCCACCCGCTGAGTTCGACGCACCGCCGGCGCCCGCCGAACCGGTGCTCGCACCACCACCGGCCGAGGTGTTGCCGCCACCGGTGCCCGAGGAGGAGCCAGGGCTGATGCAGCGCATCCGGGACCGGCTCGCCGGGATCGGCGAGGACGACACCCCTGCGCCGCCGCCCGCCGCACCCGCACCGGTTGCGCCGCTGCCACCGCAGTAACCCGACCCGCAGGACCTCACCGTCCGGGCGCGACGACCGTCCGGCTATGCGAGCGCACATAGTGTGCCAATGTCTCGTCGGCGTCGGCGGGAACGAATCCGGTCGCCTCGATCTTCGCCAGGTCCAGCACGCTGCTGGCCGGGCGCGGTGCGACCGGAGCCTTCGCCTTGCCGAAGTACTGCGCCGTGGACACCCCGCTCACCCGGTCCGGATCGTGGCCGGCCAGGGAGAAGGTGCTGCGCGCGATGTCAGCCCAGGAGCGGACCGCCCCCGAACCGGTCACGTTGTAGGTGCCGCACGGCGCGCCGGTGTCGATGAGATGCCGCACGGCCCGCGCGAGTTCGGATGTGAACGTCAGCCGCCCGAATTGGTCGTCGACCACCGAGGGATCGACGTCGCCGGCGCCCAGCGACAACATGGTCTTGACGAAGTTGCGCCCATCGCCGACGACCCACGAGGTCCGCACGATGTAGTGCCGGGGCACGGTCGAGACGATCTGGTCCCCGGCAGCCTTGGTCTGGCCGTAGACACCGAGGGGAGCCATCGGGTCGTCCTCGCGGTAGGGCCGCGTCGCGGTGCCGTCGAAAACGTAGTCGCTGGAGATGTGCACGAGCGTCAGGCCGTTGTCTGCGGCGACCCGCGCCAACTCGGCCACCCCGGTGACGTTGGCCGCCCACGCCGCCACCCGCCCGTCGGCGGTTTCGGCCGCGTCGACCGCGGTGTAAGCCGCGGCGTTGACGATCGTGTCGTAGTCCCGCCAGCGCCGGGCCGAACGCAGGTCGCCGCCCGTCAGATCGAGATCGGCGCGCTGCACGAACTCGACATGGCCGGCGCCCGCATACTCCTGCGCCAGTGCCCGCCCCAGTTGCCCCCCGGCACCGAGGACCAGGGTGCGGCGCGGCGGGATCGGTACGGCCTCAGCCAAACCCGGTTGGGCGCGGTCTTTGGCCGACAATTCGGCGCGCTCCAGCGGGATCGGCCAGTCGATGCCGACAGCGTCGTCGCCCGGATTCACCGAGGGGTAGACCACGCCGGGGGAGTAGTGGTCGTTGACGAGGTAGACATACGCGGTGTTGGGCTCCAGCGTCTGAAACGCGTTGCCGACTCCACGCGGAACGAAGACCGCCCGCGACGGGCCGAGCTCGGCGGTGAACACGGTGCCGAACGTCGGGCCGGCGCGCAGGTCGACCCAGGCCCCGAAAATCCGCCCGGTCGCCACCGAGATGAACTTGTCCCACGGTTCGGCGTGGATACCGCGGGTGGTGCCGATCGATTCGTTGAACGAGATGTTGTTCTGCACCGGGCCGAAGTCCGGCAGCCCGGCGGCGACCATCTTCGCGCGCTGCCAGTTCTCCTTGAACCAGCCGCGGTTGTCGCCGTGCACCGGCAGCTCCCACAGGGTCAGCCCCGGGATAGGTGTGTCGAGCTTCTGCACCGTCTGGGTCATTGTCCGAGCCTGGCATAGAACGCCTCGGTGGAGTGTTTGGCCGGTGCCCACCACTCCTCGTGTCCGCGATACCACTCGACGGTCGCCGCGAGGCCCTCCTCGAAATCGCTGAAGCGTGGCCGCCAGCCCAGTTCGGTGCGCAGTTTGGTGGGGTCGATGGCGTACCGCAGATCGTGACCGGAGCGGTCGGCGACGTTGTCGTAGGCGTCCGCGTCCTGCCCCATTATGGTGAGGATCAACTCGACCACGGTCTTGTTGTCCTTCTCGCCGTCGGCACCGATCAGGTAGGTTTCGCCGATCCGACCCTCCTCGAGGATCTGCAGCACCGCCGAGGAATGGTCGTCGGCGTGGATCCAGTCGCGCACGTTCGCACCTTCGCCGTAGAGCTTGGGACGAATTCCGCGCAGGATATTGGTGATCTGGCGCGGAATGAACTTCTCGACGTGCTGGTAGGGGCCGTAGTTGTTCGAACAGTTCGAAATGGTGGCCGCAACGCCGAAGGATCGGGTCCAGGCCCGGACCAACAGATCGCTGCCCGCCTTGGTCGACGAGTACGGCGAGGACGGATTGTAGGGGCTGAACTCGGTGAACCGGCCAGGGTCGTCGAGCGGTAGGTCACCGTAGACCTCGTCGGTCGAAACGTGGTGCAGCCGAACCCCGTGCCGGCGGACCGCCTCGAGAAGCGTGAACGTCCCGACCACGTTCGAATGCAGGAAGGGTTCGGGGTGGTCGAGGGAATGGTCGTTGTGGGATTCCGCGGCGTAGTGCACCACCATGTCGACGGTGGCCACCAGTCGGTCGACGAGTTCGGCATCCGCGACGTCGCCGTGCACGAAATCGACCCGTCGCTCCGGTAGACACGCAAGCGAGGCACGATTGCCCGCGTAGGTGAGTTTGTCCAGCACGGTGACGTGATGGTCGGTGTGTGCGATGACATGATGGACGAAGTTGGATCCGATGAAGCCGGCACCCCCGGTGACGAGGAGTCGAGCCACTAGAGACCCCTTTCCAGCAGGTCCAGCAAGTAGCCGCCGTACCCCGATTTGACCAGCCTGGTGGCCCGGTCACAGAGCTCGTCGTCACTGAGAAATCCTTGGCGCCAACCGATTTCCTCGGGAACGCCGATCTTCAATCCGGTTCGACGTTCCATCGTGCGGACGAAGTCGGCCGCGTCGGTCATCTGGTCGAAGGTCCCGGTGTCCAGCCAGGCGGTGCCCCGCGGCAACACCTCGACCCGCAGCCTGCTCTGCTCCAGGTAGGCGCGGTTGACGTCGGTGATCTCGTACTCGCCGCGCTCACTGGGTGCGAGGTTCTGTGCGATACCGACGACGTCGTTGTCGTAGAAGTACAGGCCCGGTACCGCGTAGTTGCTCTTCGGCCGTTTCGGCTTCTCCTCGAGGGAGACCACCAGACCGGCGTCGTCGAATTCCACCACGCCGTAGGCGGAGGGCTCGGCCACCCAGTACGCGAAGATCACGCCACCGTCGACATCGGCGAATCGCCTCAGTTGCGTGCCCATCCCGGGTCCGTAGAGCAGGTTGTCACCGAGCACGAGCCCGACGCTGCCGGATCCGATGAAATCGGAACCGATGGTGAACGCCTGGGCCAGCCCGTCGGGGGAGGGCTGTTGGGCGAAGGTGATCGAGACCCCGAACCGCGATCCGTCACCGAGCAGCCGCTCGAAGCTCTCCGCGTCGTGCGGCGTGGTGATGACGAGGATGTCTCGGATGCCGGCCAGCATCAGCGTCGACAGCGGGTAGTACACCATCGGCTTGTCATAGACGGGGATCAGCTGCTTGGACACACCCTGGGTGATCGGATGCAGCCGGGTGCCGGAACCGCCGGCCAGGATGATTCCCTTCACGACGCCACCTCCGCGCAGCCGGGTGGGGACGGCGGACACAGAACATGCCCCGGCCGAGCATCTTTCGGCAGCCTACGGCAGGACCGGCGTGTCACGGTATCTTCTTCCCCTCCTCCAAGGGCGTCAGCGGCGATGGCGCCCTTGGTAGCTGGACCCGTCTCTGGTCTTCGAATCCGAGGCACTGTCTTCGGAACCGGTGGCTCCAGCACCGCCCGCCGAGGTGGCGGAAGTCCCTCCCGAGACGCCACCCGCGGGAGCACCGTCGTCGGTGTGGTCATCGGACTCTGTTGTGGTGTCATCGGATTCGTCGATGTCCTGGTCGGCATCATCGAGCTGGTCGTCGACCTCGTCGAGTGCGTCCTCGTCCTCGTCGTCCGTGTCCTCGTCCTCGTCGAGTGCGTCCTCGTCCTCGTCGGCAACGGCGGTATCGTCGTCGACCAGGTCCGTCTCGTCGGCGTCCTCCTCGACGACGTCGCCGGGCTGCGGCGAGCCGTCCAGCGTTGCGCCCGGCTCGGAGCCGGCGTCGGCGTCGTCTTCGGCGATGGGCGCGGGCTCGCCTTCGGTCTTGGAGACCGCCTCGACACCGTCGTCTTCGAACTCCGACTCCGAGGCGGTCTGCGCGCCGGAGGCGACAGTCGGACCGCCGTCCTCCTCGAGGCCCAGTTCGGAGGCGACCGCCGCCTGGACCGCGGCCGCGAATCCCGATTCCGTACTCGCCGCGCTCGCACCGGGGCTGTCGGGTGCGGACTCGTCGAGGAACCCGAGCGCGCCGGCGATAGCCGCCGGGACCTCGACGAAGAGCTGGTAGAGCGGGCCCCCGTTGTGGCAATCCCCGACACAGTCAGGGTCTTTCACCGAGAACAGGCCCGCCCAGGGATTGATCGGGCCGTCTGGACCGTCGGGATCGTAGCCGTTGAAGAACGCGTTGATGACGTCGCCGGGCATGGACACCAGCGCCGTGAGAGCACCCGCCGGGTCACCGGACATCACCTCGGCTGTCGTGGTTCCGAGCGATTGCGAAGCCACGTATGCCGCCGTGTTCACCGGGGAGAGCAACACCCGAACCGCTTGGTAGAACGGGCCTACGGCGATACCCGGACCGGTCTGGATGATGGTGGCGCCGGCTTGCAGGAACGCGCCGGCGAGCGCCAGCGGACCCGGCCCGGCGCCCACTGTGTTGCCATCGCCGAACAGGCTGAACGCCGCGTTGAGCAGGCTCCCGCTCCCTGAGTCCGCCGAGACGAAGTTGTCGTTCCCGAAGAGGTTGGCCGCCGCGGTGAACAGCCCGGCAGCCTCGACCAAGCCGTTCCCGAGAATGTTCACGGCGCTGCCGAAGATGGTCTGCGCGGTCACGACGGCGTCGCCCCAGAGGTTCAGCGCGAGGGACCCGAAGACGCCGGCGGTGGTGGCCTGTTGCCCGGTGCCCCATGGCGAGAGGCCCAACGCGAGGTTGAGCACACCGATCGCCGATGCGATGCCCGGACCCAGTTGGACGACGATGTTGCCGGAGCCGGAGGCGCCGGTGGGACCGGTCGCCTGCGGCCCGCTGTCGTTGAAGGCACCGAAAACGAAGTTGGGACCGCCGATCACGGCGACTGAGCCGGGACCCACTTGGGTGGCGATGTTGAAGCCGCCGATGACACTGGTGGATTGCAACCCGGAACCGTTGGATATCCCCAGCGCGAGGTTGGGGCCGCCCATCGTCGCTGTGGCTCCCTCACCGATCTGCCCGAGCATGGAGAACAGGCCGGTCAGCGTCGTTGCGTTCGCGTTGTCGCCCAGGGCTGCCGCCAGCGTGAACAGACTGGCAGCGGAGGTCGCATGGGCATTGCCCCCGATGGCGATGGCACCGTTGAAGAATCCCGTCGACGCATCGGCAACCGCGCCGTCCCCGATGGCGATGGCGTAGTTGGTGATGCTGCTGGTGCAGCCGTTGCCGTTGCCGATTCCGAAGATCGAGAAGCACGACGCGTCGGCCGGGGGCGGTTCATGAAGCGTCCCGGCCACGAGTGCGCCGGAGACTACCGCTGCCGCGAGCGCGCCGCCCTTGCCCCGAACCTGGTCCATCTACATCCTTGCCTCGCAGGTGACACCGCCACGCGGCATGCTACAACCGCGCCCCATGGCACTGTTTGCGTTTTAGTCAGAATTAACCATCCCAATTGCAGATTCGCTGTTTCCACAGCGTCTGAGTACTGGTTGCACAGTAGGTCCATTTGCCATTCCTGGTCGGCGACGACGTGTGAACTGCATCGCCGGGTACCCTCAAATTCGCTGATCACGGCGCCTGGGCACGGCCCGACGCCACCGAGACGCCCCGGCGCCACCGTTGCGCCCTCCTGCGGCGCTCACGGCGTGACCGCTCGCCGGTCCGCACGGTGTCGGATCGCCGTGCGGGATCGCTGCGCGCAAGCGCGGGACCGGCGGTGGCCTCCCGGGTTTCGCTGCCCCGGCGGCAGTCACCTGCCAGCGATGCCCGGCAGGAGGCCGGGTGGGGCCAGTTGTTGAAGGCCGAACTACCCGTTCGCGACCCGGGCCCGCCAACGGCCGGCGGCGCTCCTCGGATAGCGGTTGGACGCTCGGCATCGGGTCCGCGGTGTCGTTCGTCACCATCGTGATCAGCATGTTCAACCCGCGACGAGGCTAGCCGGCCCGGCCTGGACAAAGTTTGCTACGCCTAGCTGCAACCCCGATCGTCACACCCCGATGCTGCGACGATAGCCCCATCGATTCTCAGAGCGTCGTCGCTAACTTTGGCCCGCTCTTACAAAAACCGATCCCGACGTCAATTTGAGCGGTTAGAGTCGCTCACCGTGCGGGGATCCCTGACTATGTCCGGCAACGCCGACGTCGCCTCGACTGCATTGCTCGATGTCTCGGACGTACCCGAGGCACTCGAAGCGATTCGGCGGCCGGTGGCGATCGTGGAGTCGGCGCGTGGCCCACGAGCCGTCGTGCTCGATGACGCCGGCCTGCTCACGCCTGAAATCATGCGCCACGAGGTGCTCGCGGTGCTGCCGCCGGTGTATCCCGAATGGCTCGGGGAGCGCAGCTTCACCGCGACCCACGGCGTGCGATTCCCTTATGTGATCGGCGAAATGGCGCGCGGGATCGCGACAGCCCAGATGACGATCGAGGGCGTACGCGCCGGTGTGATGGCCTTCTACGGCAGCGCCGGGCTGGAGTTGGACACCATCGAGGCGGGGATCCGAGAGATTCAGCAGGCCCTGGGCCCCGGCTCCGGCGGTTGGGGTACCAACCTGATCCACAACGTGCACAACCAACGTCTGGAAATGGCGACGGTGGAACTGTTCCACCGCTTCGGTGTTCGCTATGTTTCCGCGTCGGCGTTCATGCGGCTCACCCCGGCGATCGTCTTCTACGCAGCGAAAGGGTTGCACCGCGACGCCGACGGGCAGATCGTCCGGGCCGGACGTGTGTTCGCCAAGGTTTCCCGCGACGAGGTCGCGCGCCATTTCCTGTCACCGGCACCCGACGACATGCTGCGCGCACTGGTCGCCGAGGGCCGACTCACCGCACAAGAGGCAGAGCTCGCCGGCAAGATCCCCATCGCAGAGGACATCACCGCCGAGGCGGACTCCGGCGGGCACACCGACAACCGTGCACTCACCGTGTTGCTACCACGCCTGATCAGCCTCCGCGACAGCATCGCCGCGACGCACGACTATCCCGTTCTGCCGCGTGTCGGCGCGGCAGGTGGCATCGGAACGCCGGCGGCCGTCGCTGCGGCGTTCGCTGCCGGCGCAGCGTATGTACTGACCGGTTCGATCAACCAGTCCGCGGTCGAAAGCGGCCTCTCTGCAGATGCGCGAAGTTTGCTGGCTCTGGCCGAGTCCACCGACGTCGCGATGGCGCCGGCATCGGACATGTTCGAGATGGGCGTGACCGTGCAGGTACTGAAGCGGGGAACGATGTTCGCCCAACGCGGCCACCGGCTCGGTGAGTTCTATCGCCGTTACTCCTCGTTCGAGCAGGCCCCCGCAGACGAGCTGGCGAACCTGGAGAAGACGGTGCTCGGGCGTGGCGTCGAGGACATCTGGGCCGAGACCGAGGCGTTCTTCTCGAAGAACGATCCAAGCCAGGTGGAACGTGCGCGCGCGGACCCCCGGCATCGGATGGCGCTGGTGTTCCGCTGGTATCTGTTCATGGGCTCTCAGTGGGCACGTGACGGCCACACCGAACGGCGCGCCGACTACCAGATCTGGTGCGGCCCTGCGATGGGCGCATTCAACGAGTGGGCGCGGGGCACCTTCCTCGAGCCGGTGCAGGCACGCACGGTGCGCCAGATCGCGCTCAATCTGCTCGAGGGGGCCGCGACCGTGACGCGGGCCGGGCAGCTGCGGGTCGCGGGCGTCGCGATGCCCGCCTCCGCGTTCGACTTCCGCCCCCGCCCCCTCGGATGAATTCATCGAAATCCCCGTCGGATAACGAGGTACATATGACCGACCAGAGATCGCACCCCACCGCTACCCCGGTAGCCGTTGTCGCCATGACAGCCATCTATCCCGGAGAACCGGGTCTGGAGGGCTATTGGCGCACCGTGACCGGTGGTCGCGACGCGATCAGGGAGGTTCCACCGTCGCACTGGTTGATCGACGACTACTTCGACCCCGACCCGAAGGCCAAGGACCGGACCTACTGCAAGCGCGGCGGGTTCATCGATCAGGTGCTCTTCGATCCGATGCGGTTCGGTCTGCCGCCCAACGCGCTACCGGCCACCGACTCCGCGCAGATACTCGCGCTCATCGCCGCCAGGAAGGTCCTCGACGAGGCGATGCGGGGAGGAAGCGACGTCGACCTCGACCGGGTGGACGTGGTTCTCGGGGTCGCCTCGACCACCGAACTCGTGGTCCAGATGGGGTCGCGGATGCAGCGGCCGATCTGGCGGAAAGCGCTGCTGGAGAACGGTCTGCCCGAGGACGAGGCCGACGAGATCTGTTCCGACATCGCCGACCAGTACCCGGAGTGGCAGGAGAGCACGTTCCCGGGGCTGCTGGGCAACGTGGTGGCCGGACGCGTCGCCAACCGGCTCGATCTGGGCGGGAGCAACTTCGTCGTCGACGCGGCGTGTGCCAGCTCGCTGTCGGCTCTGCAGACCGCACTGCACAGGCTCTACCTGCACGAATCCGACATGGTGCTGACCGGGGGCGTCGACGCGCTCAACGACGTGATGATGTACATGTGCTTCTCCAAGACACCGGCGTTCTCCCAGACGGGTGACTGCCGGCCGTTCTCGGACGCCGCCGACGGCACCATCATCGGCGAAGGCGTGGGGATGCTGGCACTCAAACGGCTCAGCGACGCAGAACGCGACGGCGATCAGATCCATGCGGTCATCCGTGGGTTGGGCTCGTCGTCGGACGGACGGGCCTCGAGCGTCTACGCACCCCGCTCCGACGGGCAGGCCAAGGCCCTGCACCGCGCCTATGACAAGGCCGGCTACGCACCCTCGACGGTCGAGCTCCTGGAAGCGCACGGAACCGCCACCAAGGCCGGCGACGTCGCGGAATTCGCCGGGCTGAAGTCGGTGTTCACCGATCAGTCAGCACGGTGCGCGCTCGGGTCGGTGAAGTCGCAGATCGGGCACACCAAGGCCGCCGCCGGCGCTGCGGGGCTCATCAAAGCCATTCTGGCGCTGCAACATTCGACGCTGCCCGGCACCCTGAAGGTGGACCGCCCGAATGAGGCACTGGGTTTGGCCGAGACACCCTTCTACATCAACGCGCAGACCCGACCGTGGGTACGCGCGGGCGATCAGCCGCGGCGCGCAGCGGTCAGCTCGTTCGGCTTCGGTGGCAGCAACTTCCATGTGACGGTCGAGGAGTATCGCGGCGGGCAACGCGCAAAGCGGCTCCGTGCGCTGCCCAGCGAACTCGTCGTACTCAGCGCGGCGTCGGAGGCCGATCTCGGACGCCGCGCAGCCGAGATCGTGTCGGCGATCCACGCGGGGGAGAGCCTCGCCCGCATCGCGTTCGATGCCGCCCGCGATTTCGACGCATCGCAGAACGCCCGCGCCGGCCTCGTCGCAACGGACACCGCGGCACTGGAGAAGCTCGCCGAGCGGCTTCGCGGCGCGCTCGGTGAGGGCACCGCGAGCCAGCTCAAGGACCCCAACATCGCGGTGGGTTTCGGGCCGGCCCGCGAAGGCAGGACAGCCTTCCTGTTCCCGGGCCAGGGCAGTCAGTACGTCGGCATGGGTGCCGACCTGGCCCTCGCCTATCCCGCTGCGCTCGCGGTCTGGGATTCCCTCGACGGTGACCTTGCCGGGTTGCATCGGGTGGTCTTCCCCGAACCGTCTTTCGACACGACCTCCCAGGATGCCCAGAAGGCAGAGCTGACCGCGATGGACAACGCCCAACCGGCCATCGCGGCAACGAGCCTTGCCCAGCTGGCCCTGCTCGAGGTGCTCGGCCTGACCGCCGACGCCGCCGCCGGGCACAGCTTCGGTGAGGTCAGTGCGCTGGCAGCCGCCGGCGCCCTGCCGGCTGAGCGGCTCGTCGAGGCGGCGCGGACCCGCGGCGTACTGATGGCCGAGGCTGGGCAGGGCAAGGACGGTGCGATGCTGGCCATCACGGCAGGCGCCGAGGACGTCCGGGCCCTGCTCGACTCGCAGCCGGAGCATGCGCTGGTGATCGCCAACGACAACGCACCCGAGCAGGTGGTGTTGGCGGGACACGAAACGGACATCGCCTGGGCGGAAACCGCCGCCAAATCCGCGGGCTGGACCTCGGTGCGCCTGCCGGTGGCATCGGCGTTCCACTCACCGATCGTGGCCGCGAGCTCGGCACCGTTGACCGACTACCTGAAGACCCTGGAAATCGGGCAGCCGCGATTCGCCGTCTACGCCAACGCGACCGCGCAACCCTACGGCGAGTCCGTGGCGGATCAACTGGGCGATCAGGTCCGCCAGCCCGTGCGGTTCCGCGAAATGATCGAAGCCATGGCCCGCGACGGGGTCACCCGCTTCATCGAGGTGGGTCCCGGCCGGGTGCTGACCCGGTTGGTCGACAAGATCCTCGACACGACCCCGCATGTCGCGGTGGCTCTCGACGATCCGAAGGCCGACGGGCTGCGCGGCTGGCACCGAGGGCTGGCCACGCTGGCCGCCGACGGCGTGGCACTCGATCTGGCGGCGCTGTTCGAGGACTACGACGAACCGGAGAAGCACGTGCCGGCACCGGCGCACGCGGTCAGGGTCGGCGGAGCAAACCTGGGCAAGCCCTATCCGCCTGCCGACGGACAATTGACGATCAAGCCGAAACGGACACGTGTGAACGGACACAACGCGGCGTCGCCGCTCACAGAAGCTCAGCCGGAGCCGGTACTGCAGCGCATGGACGCCCCACCGGCGGCCGCGAAACCCCGGCCCGCACCTGCGGTCGGGCACCACAACGGCCACAACGGAATCGCCGTCGCGCAGCACAACGGTGCGGCACCGGCGGGTGAGCGAGCCCAGCCCACCCCGGTAGTCCAGCACAACAGCCATCCGGTGCCCACACCGTCGGCTCAGCACCACCACACTGCGGCGCCGGCACCGGCGGATCCCTTCGGCACCGACGCATGGAGCATCATCGACCGGCTCCAGAAGGAGACCGCAGTACAGCACCAGCGGTATCTGGACACCGTCACCCAGAGCCACCAGGCGTTCCTGGACATGTCCACGCAGATGATGGCCGAGATCGTCGGAAATCACGGAACTGCAGCCGAAGCGGCCCGCCCGGCGCCGGCTGCTGCGCTGGCCTCCCCGCAAGCACCGGTGCACACGCCGGTGCAGGCTCCCGAGGGGGTCGCGCCGGCCCAGCCCCGCCCCACTCCCGAGCCGAGCCGGCCTGCCGCGCCCGCACCGGTCCCCCCACCGGCCCCCGCGACACCACCAGCGGCCACAGCACCACCAGCGGCCCAACCCAGCGAATCCGCCGGCGACGTCGTCCTCGAAATCGTGTCCCAGAAAACCGGCTATCCCGCCGACATGCTCGGACTCGACATGGAAATGGAAGCCGAACTCGGCATCGACTCCATCAAACAAGTCGAAATCCTCGCCGCCCTACAAGCCCGGTTCCCCGGCGCCCCCGAAATCCCCGCCTCCGAACTGGCCGGACTCCGCACCCTCCAAGACGTCGTCGCCACCATCGCCGAATTCACCACCACCACAACGGCCCCCGCGACACCACCAGCGGCCACAGCACCACCAGCGGCCCAACCCAGCGAATCCGCCGGCGACGTCGTCCTCGAAATCGTGTCCCA
>NZ_JBSWXU010000157.1:0-11783 GCF_056160785.1 Mycobacterium sp. ABE4_509
CAGCAGCACCGTCGCGCCGGCCAGCGCGGCATCGGCCGTCTCGGCGTAGCGCTCCGCCCGGCCGGGCGGGGCCAGGTGCGCTGCCAGCTGCACCGCCTCGGCCAGCAACGACGCGCCGGACGGCGTCGCCCCGTCCAACGGGTCCGACGGCCGCAGCACCAACTGTTCGGCGTCGTCGGCCACGTCGAAGAACCGGCCGCCCCGGTCGGGATCGGCGAAGTGGTCGAGGGCGACGTCGAGCAGCGCCGTCGCCTCGGTCAGCCAGCCGGGATCGCCGGTGGCCTGATGCAGTGTCAGCAGCCCGGTCGCCAGCGCCGCGTGATCTTCCAGAATGCCCGCGCCGGCACCCGCCGTCCCACCGAGACCGGCGCGCCGCAGCCGCCCGCCGACGAGATGACGATCCAGGATCGCCCGTGCGCACCCGGTTGCCGCACGCAGCAGTTCGGGCATCTGCAGCGCGAAGGAGGCCTCGGCCAGGGCGGTGACCGCCAAGCCGTTCCAGGCGGTCACCACCTTGTCGTCGCGGGCGGGCTGGGGCCGCAGCGAGCGCGCCGCCAGCAGCGCGGTCCGGACCCGGTCGAACCGGGCGGTGTCGTCGGGGTCGGCGCGCAACTGCAGCACCGAGGTCCCGTGCTCGAAGGTGCCCGCGGTGGTCACACCGAACGTCCTCACCGCCCAGTCGCCGTCGTCGACGCCGAGGACCTCGCGAAGCTGATCGGCGGTCCAGACGTAGGTCAGCCCCTCCACGCCCGCCGCGTCGGCGTCCAGCGACGAGACGAACACCGGTCCGTCACGCAGCTCGTCGAGCATGAATCGGGCTGTCTGCGCGGCGATCCGGTGGGCGAACGGGTCGCCGGTGACCCGGGCCCAGTGCGCATAGACCCGCAACAGCTGGGCGTTGTCGTAGAGCATCTTCTCGAAATGCGGCACCACCCAGGCCGCGTCGACGCTGTAGCGGGCGAATCCACCGGCCAGCTGGTCGTGGAGCCCGCCGCGCGCCATCGCGGTGCAGGCGCGCGAGACCGTGTCCAGCGGCGCCTGCGCCGCGGTGCGTTCGTGGTTGCGCAGCAACGCCTCCAACAGGGCCGACGGCGGGAACTTGGGTGCCCCGCCGAACCCGCCGTCAGCGGTGTCCTCGTCGTCGAGCACCGCGGCCACCGCGCCGTCGCACACCTCGGGCGCCACCGGCGGGCCCCCACCCGGCAACCCGGAGGCCATCGAGCGCAGCTCGCCGGAGATGTGGTCGCCGGCCTGCTCGACCTCGGCGCGCCGGGTCCGCCAGGTCTCGGTGACCGCACCGAGCAGCTCCAAAAACGCCGGCTTCGGGTAGTAGGTGCCGCAGAAGAACGGTCGCCCGTCGGGGGTCAGGAAGCACGTCATCGGCCAGCCGCCCTGCCCGGTGAGCGCGACCGTGGCGTTCATGTACACCGCGTCGATGTCGGGACGTTCCTCGCGGTCGACCTTGATGCAGACGAAGTTCGCGTTCGCCACGGCCGCCACCTCGGCGTCGTCGAAGGACTCATGGGCCATCACGTGACACCAGTGGCAGGCCGCGTACCCCACCGACAACAGGATCGGCACATCGCGTCGGGCCGCCTCGGCCAGAGCCGCCGGCGTCCACTCCTGCCAGTGCACCGGGTTGCCGGCGTGCTGGCGCAGGTAGGGGCTGGTCGCGGCCGCCAACGCGTTGGTCATCGCTCAGCCCGGGTCGCGGTTGGTTCCCTCGGGGCCGGATCCGGGTGCCGCGCCGGGCCCGGCCACACCGTCGTCGATGCGCTCGGCGTCGTCTTCGTTGCCGAACGACTTCGGCAGCTTGCGCAGATGCCGGTTCATCGACCAGACCAGCAGGAAGGTACCGATCAGCAACAGCAACACCACGATCAGCCCGAACGGGCTGGCCTTACCGAAGTCCGGGCCGGTCTGCTGCGGCCCGTCCTGGGCCAGCAGTCCGGCCACCACGGCGAATCCGAGCGTCACACTCACTCACGTCCCTCGATCCCGGCGAACAGGTCGGTCTCGGGCAGCCGTACCGGCACCCGCGACCGCGCCAACTCGAACTCCTCGGTCGGCCACAGTCGATGCTGCCACTCCAGCGGCGTGGTGAAGAAAAAACTGTTCGGGTCGATCTGGGTGGCATGGGCCAGCAGCGCCTCGTCGCGCTGGGTGAAGTACTTCGCACACTCGACGCGGGTGGTCACCCGTTTGCCGAGCAGATCGTCGTCGGGATCCCATTTCTCCAGCCACTTCGCGAACGGACCCTCCTGTCCGTTGCGGACGAATTCGTCCTGGAGCACCTGCATGCGCTGCCGCAGGAAACCGTGGGTGTAGTACAGCTTGTGCACACTCCACGGCTGGCCGGCGTCGGAGTAGAGCCGATGGTCGGCGGCGGCCTCGTAGGCCGCGACGGACACCTGGTGGCAGCGGATGTGGTCGGGGTGCGGATAGCCGCCGTTCTCGTCGTAGGTGGTCATGACGTGGGGTTTGAAGTCGCGGATCACCCGCACCAGCGCCTCGGTGGGGATCTCGAGGGGCTCCAGCGCGAAACACCCCTCGGGGAGCGGCGGCAGCGGGTCCCCCTCGGGCAGGCCGGAGTCGACGAAGCCCAGCCAGTGGTGCTCGACGCCGAGGATCTCGGCGGCTCTGGCCATCTCGTCGCGGCGGATCTGGGGCATCCGGCCGTGTACCTCCGGGATGTCCATCGCCTTGTTGAGGATGTCGCCCCGTTCACCGCCGGTCAGCGTCACAACCATGACGCGCACGCCCTCGTCGACGTAGCGCGCCATCGTCGCCGCGCCCTTGCTGGACTCGTCGTCCGGGTGGGCGTGCACGGCCATCAACCGCAATTCGGTCAACCTGTTCCCTCTTAGCTGTTCACCTGCCGAGACAGTCGCGCTCGGATTCACGCTACGGTGCAACCGCGCAGACTGGCTTTATAGTTCCAGTCTCTAGTACACCCACCTGACCGACGGGCATGCAAAACGAGATGATCGAACGTCCCGAGGCCCGCTACGGGCGCCAGCGGCTGAGCAGGCGCGCCCGACGCGGGATCGCCGTCGGGTTGACGGTGCTGGTCGCGGCGGTCGGGGTGGCGATCGCGGCGGTCGCGTTCACCCGGTTCGGGTCCGGCGAGGTCGACGGTGAACTGGGCGGATACCGGGTCATCGACGACCGCACCATCGAGGTCACCTTGAGCGTCACCCGCGAGGACCCGGCTCGGCCGGTGGTGTGCATCGTGCGGGCCCGCTCCTACGACGGGACCGAGACGGGCCGGCGTGAGGTCCTGGTCCCGCCGTCGCCGGCGGCAACCGTGCAGGTCACCACCGTGGTCACGACCAGTGCGCCGGCGGTGGTCGGCGACGTCTACGGGTGCGGCACCGAGGTGCCGTCCTACCTGGTCGGCGAGTGAGCCAGAAGCTGGGCGTAGAACTCCGTACAGCGAAAACGTGAAAACCGGGTGTCGCCCCGGTGCTATCATGGAGCGATACACGGTTCCTGCTGGAGCCGTGTATTGCTGCATTTTGGGTCCTCGGGTTGAGCGCGCCCCTCGGCGGCAATACACGTACGACAGCTCCCGGTGCCGTGTCACGGCCTTCTAACGCGACATGCGCGGAAGCAACGACGACAGGAGCGCGACCACATGACCGACACCCAGGTGACCTGGCTGACCGAAGAGTCGTACGACCGACTGAAGGCGGAGCTCGACCAGCTGATCGCCAACCGCCCGGTCATCGCCGCCGAGATCAACGACCGGCGCGAGGAGGGGGACCTGCGCGAGAACGGCGGCTACCACGCCGCCCGCGAGGAGCAGGGCCAGCAGGAGGCCCGCATCCGCCAGCTGCAGGAACTGCTGAACAACGCCAAGGTCGGCGAGGCGCCCAGCCAGTCCGGTGTGGCACTGCCCGGCTCGGTGGTCAAGGTCTACTACGACGACGACGAGTCCGACACCGAGACCTTCCTGATCGCGACCCGCCAGGAAGGCCTCAGCGACGGCAAGCTCGAGGTGTACTCCCCCAACTCCCCGCTGGGCGGCGCTCTCATCGACGCCAAGGTCGGCGAGTCGCGGTCCTACACCGTGCCCAACGGCAACACCGTCAAGGTCACGCTGGTCAGCGCCGAGCCCTATCACAGCTGATCGACCGTCGGCCCGGGACCGGCACGTCCGGCCGGGCTGACCGCGCGGGGCGGCACTGCGATGGCTTAATCTCGCGGCCATGGCGCGCATCGCCGAGGACCTGTTCTTGCTGCTGCTCGACAACGCGTCGGCACAGCCCTCGCTGGACCGGCCGCGCCGTGACCACGTACTCGCCGCCGCGGTACTTCTCGACCTCGCCTACGCCGGCACGATCCGCCCGGCAATCCACGGTGACCCGGCCCCGGCGGGCCGGCTGATCGCCCTGGCCGTGCCGGGCCCGGCCGATCCGGTGGCGGCACCGGCGTTCGCGATGCTGCAGCGCAGGCCCCGCCGGCCCGCCGCCGCGGTGAAGAAGCTGGGCAAGACCACCGAGGGCCGGCTGGTCGGCCAGCTCGAGCAGCAGAGGCTGATCCGTCGCGCCGGGCAGCCGGCCGCCCGGGCGAGACGAACCTGCCCGATGCTGCTGACCAGCCGTGACAGGGTGGGCCCGGCACGCACCGCGGTGTTGAGCGCGTTGTTCGACCGGACTCCCCCGGAACCGTCGACGGCCGCGGTCATCACGCTGCTGCACTCGGTCGACGGGCTGGGCGCACTGCTCAGCCTCAACGACCGCGGTTGGCGCTGGGTGCATGCCCGGGCCGGCGAAATAGCCAGCGGCAGTTGGGTTGAGGAGTCACCGACGGGTGTGTCCGAGGTGAACCTGGCGATCACCGCTTCGGCGGTGCGCCAGGCCCTGTCCGGGATGAGCTGAGCGGTCCGGCGGTTCAGCTCAGGTGCGCCAGCGCCTGCTCCACATCGCCCAGCAGATCGGCGACGTCCTCGATGCCCACCGAGAGCCGCACGAGATCGTCGGGCACCTCCAGCTGCGATCCCGCCGTCGAAGCGTGTGTCATCGCGCCGGGATACTCGATCAGCGACTCGACCCCGCCGAGCGACTCGGCCAGGATGAATATCTCTGTGCGCGCACAGAATTCGCGGGCTGCCCGGGGCCCGCCGCGCAGCCGGACCGACACCATGCCGCCGAACGCACTCATCTGGCGGGCGGCGACGTCGTGGTTGGGGTGTGACGGCAGCCCCGGGTACAGCACCGTGTCGATCGCGGGGTGCCCCGCCAGGAAGTCCACGATCGCGGCCGCGTTGTCACTGTGTCGCTGCATCCGCAACGGCAGCGTCTTGAGCCCACGCATGGTCAGGTACGCGTCGAACGGACCCGGCACGGCACCCGCCCCGTTCTGCAGGAACGCGAAGGCGTCGTCGAGTCCCTCGTCGTTCGTCAGCAGGGCCCCACCGACCACATCGGAGTGCCCGCCGATGTACTTGGTGGTGGAATGCAACACGATGTCGGCGCCCAGCGGCAGCGGTTGCTGCAAGGCCGGCGAAGCGAAGGTGTTGTCCACCAACACTTTCACATCGCCGTTCCCGGCCTCGGATGCCAGCGTGCAGATCCCCGCGATGTCGGCCACCGACAAGAGCGGGTTGGTCGGAGTCTCCACCCAGATCAACCTGGTCGCCCCGGTGACGGCCGCGCGGACTGCGTCCAGATCGGTCAGAGCGACCGCGGTGTAGCTGATCCCCCACTGGCTGAACACCTTGTCGATGAGGCGGAAGGTACCGCCGTAGGCATCGTCGGGTATCACCATGTGGTCGCCCGGGCGCAACACTGCCCGCAGTGCGCAGTCGGTCGCGGCCATCCCCGAACTGAACGCCCGTGCGTAACCGGCCGACTCGACCGCAGCCAGCGACGCTTCCAGCGCAGACCGGGTCGGGTTGCCGGTGCGCGCGTATTCGAATCCGCCGCGCAGCCCGCCGACGCCGTCCTGGGCGAACGTCGAACTGGCATAGATCGGTGCGTTGACCACCCCGGTAGCGGGGTCCGGACGGTAACCGGCGTGGATCGCCTTGGTGGCAGGTCCGTAGGCGCTGTAGTGGTCGGCCGCACTGCGCTTCTCGCTCATGGTCGACAGGGTAGCCGTGCGAAAACCTGCGGTTGCGCGACGGGTGCCGGCATCAACGCAGGTCGGTGACACGCGGGGTGAGCGGCACGCACACCGAGGACATCACCTTGTCGGCCAGCGTCTGACGCTTGCGGTCGACCAGCGGCAGCAGGAAGCCCAGGAAGCAGGTGCCGACGTCGAGGACGTGCGCCATCTGGCGCAGCGCCGACCGGCCGAATCCGATGGGTTGCCAGGTCCGCTCGCTGACCACCTTGATCTTCACCACCGACTTGCCGATGCTCGAACCCCGGGTGCCCTGGAGATAGGCGAGATTCCAGATCAGGTATCCAGCGCTGAGCGCGGCGCCCACCCCGAAGAGCGCGACCGAGACCTCGGTGTCGGCCGAGGAGCAGGCCAGATCACTGCGGTTGTAGTACGCACAGTCCATTCCGCCGGTACCGAGCGTGACGAGTTCGAACACCGTCCAGGCGAGCACGATCGGGGCGGCGTCGATGACCCAGGCACCCATGCGCTGTATCCAGGGTGCGTATGCGCCGCTCGGCAGCCTCACCGCTGTGCCTCCCGGGGACCGGGCACGGTCAGCCGGTCGGCCGCGCGGGGGCCCGGAGTCTGCGCTCCGGAGCGCCCCACGACGGCCGTCCGCAGGCCCCTAGGGCGTTGCCGGGGCGACGGGCCCTCCGTTCATCACCCGGTAGGCGTACACCAGCAGCAACGCCGCGACCGGCAACGTCACCAGCAGCCCGACACCGCAGAGCAGGGCCCCGACGATCACCAGCGCGAGCATCGCCAGCCAGGTGAGCAGCACGGCACCGAAGTTGGCCTTGCCGGTCTCGAAACTCGACTTCAGGCCGTCGATCGGGGAGAAGTTGCGGTCGAGCACGGCGACGATGGTGAACATCAGGAAGATGCTCGCGGCCAGGCCGGGCAGAACGCAGAGGAACAGCCCGATGGAGGTGATGATGCCGACCAGCAGGCCCGCGATGACCACGTTTCCGATGCTGCGGGGCCGGAAGAACGACCCGATGGAGACCTGCTGGCCGTTGGCGATGTCGAACACTCCGCCCAGGAAGGCGGACTGGATCGCCGCGGTCACGATGAGCGAGATGATCCAACCCACGATGGCGACCAGGACGGCCGCCGGGCCGGTGGCCGAATAGGAGAACGACAACCCGCTGTCATCCGACATGTAGCTGGTGCTGCCCGGCGAGACCAGCACCTGGATGACGTTGATCAGTGCCTGTAGAGCGAAACTGATCAGCACGAAGACCAGGGTGGCCACGATCATCGGGACCGCGTTCTTGCTGAACTTGTTCCACGCCCAGCTCACTCCGGCGCCGACGCTGTAACCCGGCGCCCCTTCGTACTGCGGGTAGCCCGGAGCCGGGGGCCCGAAGCCACCCGGCTGGGGCGCTGGGGGCGGGAATCCACCGCCGGCCTGCTGGGGCGGGTATCCGGCGGGCGGCGGCGGGTAACCACCGCCGGGAGGCGGAGGCGGCGGGTAACCGCCACCGGGCGGCGGAGGCGGGGGATAGCCGCCGCCGGGAGGCGGGGGTGGCGGATAGCCACCCGGAGGTGGGGGCGGGTACCCGGACGGCGGCGGCTGCTGCCCACCGGCCGGCGGCTGCTGCCCCTCGGGCGGTGGCTGCTGCCCCTCGGGCGGTGGCTGCTGACCTCCGGGGGGTGGATAACCCTCAGGCTGAGAGGGGTTGTCTGACATAGAAACTCCTTCGGTCAGTGGTGCGGAACCGGGACACAAACTGTCGACAGGACCTTGTCGACGAGACTCTGGCGCTTAGCATCCCACAGCGGAAACAGCACCGCGATCAACCAGAGCAGAATGCAGGCGGCGATGAGGACGAGATAGACCGCCTCACGCACCACCGACATGGCGAAACCAATTGGGGTTCCACGATTTTCACTGATCAGCCGGAAACTCATAATGGATTTTCCGACACTGCTGCCTGTCACGCCCTGGCGGTAGCCGAGGTTCCAGACCAGGTAGCCCACGGCGAAGCCGGGAAAGATGCCCCAGGCCGACACCAACCCGATCGTGGACGTCTCGGTGGCACAGAACTGCCCCAGATCGTACTCGGAGATGTCGGTGATGCACGCGGTCTCCTGAGTTGCGGCCAGTACGGCCCAGCCGATCCCGATGATCAGCGAGAACGGCAGATAGTCGAGCAGCCGGGCGAACACCCGGGTGTGCCATGGGGTATAGGCCCCAGCGGCCGGGCCCGGCGGCCCCGAGAAACCCGGATACCCGGACGGCACCGAAGAAGGTGGCGGACCACCGACTGGCGGCGGCGGCTGATCGATCATCTGCGCCTTCCGTACAGGGACGAGCGATCACACCTTACCTGAGAGAATCCTTAGAGCCAGCAGATCGCGGAGCCCGTTGATCATGAAGTTGATCATGAAACCGTTCCGGCAGCCGGCGGCTTACCGTCCCGGGGCGGCGTCAGCGGCGCACACTTCCCTCGGACAGAAAACCCAGCAGGTCGTGGCGCGTCAGCACACCGGCCGGTTTGCCGTCCTCGACCACCATCACCGCGTCGCAGTCGCGCAGTGTCTTGGCGGCGTTGCTGACCAGTTCACCGGCCCCGACCAGCGGCAGCGGCGGGCCCATGTGATCGGCCACCGCATCGGCTAGCTTGGCCCGACCTTCGAACACCGCGGACAGCAGTTCGCGCTCGGAGACGCTGCCGGCCACCTCGCCGGCCATCACCGGCGGCTCGGCGCCGACGACGGGCATCTGCGACACCCCGTACTCCCGCAGGATCCCGATGGCGTCGCGCACCGTCTCCGACGGATGGGTGTGCACCAGGTCGGGTAGTTCTCCGGACTTGCCCCGCAGCACGTCGCCCACCGTGGATTCCTCGACCGTGCCGTCGAGCCGGCTGCGCAGAAACCCGTAGGACGACATCCACTCGTCGCTGAAGATCTTCGACATGTATCCGCGGCCACCGTCGGGCAGCAGCACCACCACCACCGAATCCGGCCCGGCGCGTTCGGCAACCTGGATCGCCGCGACGACGGCCATCCCGCAGGAACCGCCGACCAGCAGCGCCTCCTCGCGGGCGAGCCTGCGGGTCATCTCGAACGAATCGGCGTCCGACACCGCGATGATCTCGTCGGGCACCGACGGGTCGTAGGCCGACGGCCAGAAGTCCTCCCCGACGCCCTCGACCAGATACGGCCGTCCGGTTCCCCCCGAGTACACCGACCCTTCCGGATCCACCCCGATGACTTCGACCCGGCCGCCGGACACCTCTTTGAGGTAGCGGCCGGCGCCGCTGATGGTGCCGCCGGTGCCGACGCCGGCGACGAAGTGGGTGACCTTGCCGTCGGTGTCGGCCCAGATCTCGGGCCCCGTGGTGTCGTAGTGACTCTCGGGCCCCATCGGATTGGAGTACTGGTCGGGCTTCCAGGCACCCTCGATCTCCTCGACCAGCCGGTTGGACACGCTGTAGTAGCTGTCCGGGTGCTCCGGGGACACGGCCGTCGGGCAGACCACGACGTCGGCACCATAGGCGCGCAGTACGTTCTGCTTGTCGCCGCTGACCTTGTCGGGGCACACGAAGATGCATTTGTAGCCGCGCTGCTGGGCCACAAGCGCCAGGCCCACCCCGGTGTTTCCGGATGTCGGCTCGACGATGGTGCCGCCCGGCTGCAGCTGCCCGCTGGCCTCGGCCGCGTCGATCATCTTGATCGCGATGCGGTCCTTGGAGCTGCCGCCCGGGTTCAGGTATTCGACCTTGGCGGCCACGATGCCCGAGCCCGGCGCGACGACCGAGTTCAACTGCACCAGAGGCGTGTTACCGATGAGCTCACTGACGTGCCGGGCGATCCGCATGGGATCTATCGTCCCAGGCCCGGGCCGCGACTACCAGGTGGCCTCACGGATGTACTCGCCGATCTGCCGGATGGACCGGTTGGCTTCCTTCACCGCGGGCGCACCCAGCTGGAAAACATGCATCTGACCAGGCCAGATTCGCAGCTCCACGGGAACACCGGCCGCGGCGAGCAGCCGGGCGGCCTTGCGGGCGTCGCTGAGCAGCACCTCCGAGCCCGACACGTGGATCAGGGTGCGGGGCAGGCCCGGCTCGATGTGATCGAGTGGCTCGTAGACGTCCTCGGGCCGGCCGTCGACGATCCGGCGCTCCGCCGCCTCCTCGATGAGCTCGACCAGGGCGTGGAACGCCTTGTGCGGGAACATGGCGTCGGTGCGCACGTTGGGGTGGTCGGCGCGGGCCTCGTTGTCGATCTCGAACAGCGGCGACATCGTGACGACCGCGGCCGGGGTCTCGCCTTCGTAGCCCTCGACACCGTCGGCGAGCAGACGTTCGGCCAGCGCCAGCGACAGGTAGCCACCGGCCGAGTCGCCGGCCAGCACGATCTGGTCGGGTTCGTAGCCGGTCTCGCGCAGCCACTTGTACCCGTCGACGCAGTCGTCGAGCGCGGTGCCCACGGAGTGCTTGGGAATCATCCGGTAGTTCACCACCAGCACCGGGCTGTCGGCGAACTTCGACAGCGCGGTGACCAGCCGCCCGTGCGTGTTGACCCCGCAGGTCAGGAAGGCCCCGCCGTGCATGTAGAGGATCACGCTGCGCTTGCCGTCGGCGGGCAACACGCCCGAGGCGCGGACCAGTTGGGCGGTGCAGTTCGGCAACGAGATGGTGGCCCGAACGGTGCCCGGCGCCGGCCGCATGATCCGGGCGGCGAAATCGACCAGCCCCCAGGGCCAGGGCAGTCGCGGAGCATAGCTGCCGATGGCCAGAGTGGGCTTGATCGTCATCATCGCCGCGAGGGTCATCAGCCGCCCGGCGAGGCTCGGACCGTCCTCGACGACTTCGACGGGGGCGCCGTCACTGACCGGAAAGCGGCGCGTCTTGCGCGCTCTAGCTGGTCCTAGACCAACTCGCGCGGAGCTGGGGACCTTACTCGGTGCCGTCATCGCGACCACTTCCTACAGCGTTGTAGTGACGGATAAGTCGGGTTACTCAGACTAGCTCTCGACTTAGCTTGGCATTTGTAACCTCTATCACAATCCGTTAAACGCTTTTGATGCCGGAGTTGATACCGCACTGTGATCGCGGCCCCGTGCCGCGGCCCCGGCGCGGGCCGGCGCGGGCTCTAGAATTGCTCCGTGGGCATCAGCGGTAGTGCTCCTCACGCGCGCAGTCGCACACCAGGTCGGGTGACCGTCGCATTGGCGGCCGCAGCCACCCTGGCCTCGACAGGCTCGGCATACCTGGGTGCCCGCAACCTGCTCAGCGGGCAGGCCGACCAGGCCCGCCGGGTGATTCCGAAGTCGTGGGACGTTCCACCCCGCGCCGACGGCGTCTATCTGCCCGGTGGCGGTCCTGTCGAGCGCTGGCACCGCGGTGTCCCCTTCGACCTGCACCTGATGATCTTCGGGGACTCCACCGCCACCGGCTACGGCTGCACCGTCGCCGACGAGGTGCCCGGCGTCCTGCTGGCCCGCGGCCTGGCCGAGGAGTCCGGACAGCGCATCCGGTTGAGCACCAAGGCGATCGTCGGCGCGACGTCGAAGGGCCTGGCCGGCCAGATCGACGCGATGTTCGTCGCCGGCCCCCCGCCGGACGCGGCGGTGATCATGATCGGCGCCAACGACATCACCAAACCCAACGGGCTGGGCCCGTCGGCGCGTCGCGTCGGCCGCGCGGTGCGCCGGC
>NZ_JBSWXU010000158.1:0-11685 GCF_056160785.1 Mycobacterium sp. ABE4_509
GGCGTAGCCGGGGAACCGGGGCGCTTGCCGCGGCCGCGGCGACGTCGGCGGGCAGCCCGACGGCGGCCGCTCCGCCGGGTTCGGTCGAGGCGATGCGGAAGGCATTGGCCAGCGTCTCGCACACATTGTCGGGGTCGTCGACCTCGCCGCAGAACTTGGTGACCGGGCCCAGCAGCGCTGCGGCGTCCATCGACTGGTGAGTTCGCTTGAGCCGGTCGGCGCGGGCCACCGCACCGCAGACGGCCACCACCGGGTCCTGTTCGGTGGTCGCGGTGAGCAACCCGGTGGCCAGGTTGCTGGTGCCCGGTCCCGAGGTGACCAGAACCGCACCGGGGACGCCGGTCAGCCGGCCGACGGCGGCGGCCATGAACGCGGCGTTCTGCTCGTGGCGGCACACCACGACTTCGGGGCCGCCGTCGCTCAGTGCGTCGTAGACGGCGTCGATCTTGGCGCCGGGCACACCGAAGACGTGGGTGACGCCGGCGGCGGCGAGCGCGTCGACCACCCGCCGGGCAGCGCGGACGTCGGACGGGGTACCGGTTCGGGTGGGCGTCACGAAGGCTCCATCGAACGTCGTCATGCGGTTGCCAGTGGGAGGTGTCGGCCGACGCCTCCGGCGCCGATCTCGGTGCGTGGGAAAAGCCTATGCCGTGGTGGGAGCTCCGGCACCCCGCGGTGGAGCGCGCGCCCATTGCCGACCCCGTTAGGGTGAGAACCGTGACCCACTATGACGTCGTCGTTCTCGGAGCCGGCCCCGGCGGGTACGTCGCGGCCATTCGTGCCGCCCAGCTCGGGCTGAACACCGCCATCGTCGAACCCAAGTACTGGGGCGGTGTGTGCCTGAACGTCGGGTGCATCCCGTCCAAGGCGCTGTTGCGCAACGCCGAGCTGGCCCACATCTTCACCAAGGAAGCCAAGACGTTCGGCATCAGCGGGGAGGCCAGCTTCGACTACGGCGTGGCCTTCGACCGCAGCCGCAAGATCGCCGACGGGCGGGTGACCGGCGTTCACTTCCTGATGAAGAAGAACAAGATCACCGAGGTGCACGGCTACGGGAAGTTCACCGGGCCCAACAGCATGGAGGTCGACCTCAACGAGGGCGGAACCGAGACGCTCGAGTTCGACAACGCGATCATCGCGACCGGATCGAGCACCCGGCTGGTCCCGGGAACGTCCCTGTCGGAGAACGTCGTCACCTACGAGAAGCAGATCCTGTCGCGCGAACTGCCCGGGTCGATCATCATCGCCGGCGCCGGTGCGATCGGCATGGAGTTCGCCTACGTGCTCAAGAACTACGGCGTGGACGTCACCATCGTCGAGTTCCTGCCGCGCGCGCTGCCCAACGAGGACGCCGAGGTCTCCAAGGAGATCGAGAAGCAGTACAAGAAACTGGGCGTCAAGATCCTCACCGGCACCAAGGTCGAGTCCATCGACGATGACGGGTCGACGGTGACGGTGACGGTCAATAAGGACGGCAAGTCCCAGGAGCTCAAGGCCGACAAGGTGCTGCAGGCCATCGGCTTCGCGCCCAACGTCGAGGGCTTCGGCCTGGAGGCGGCCGGCGTCGAGCTGACCGACCGCAAGGCCATCGGCATCGACGACTACATGCGCACCAACGTCGGCCATATCTACGCGATCGGCGACGTCACCGCCAAACTGCAGCTGGCCCACGTCGCCGAGGCGATGGGCGTAGTGGCCGCCGAGACCATCGCCGGGGCCGAGACGCTGCCGCTCGGCGACTACCGGATGATGCCGCGCGCCACGTTCTGCCAGCCGCAGGTCGCCAGCTTCGGGCTGACCGAGCAGCAGGCCAAGGACGACGGGCATGAGATCGTCGTCGCGAAGTTCCCGTTCACCGCCAACGCCAAGGCGCACGGCATGGGAGACCCCAGCGGCTTCGTCAAGCTCATCGCCGACGCCAAGTACGGCGAGCTGCTGGGCGGTCACCTGATCGGCCACGACGTCTCCGAGCTGCTGCCCGAGCTGACGCTGGCACAGAAGTGGGATCTGACGTCCAGCGAGCTGGCCCGCAACGTGCATACCCACCCGACGATGTCCGAGGCCTTGCAGGAATGCTTCCACGGGCTGGTCGGCCACATGATCAACTTCTAATTGAGGGCGATCTGGGTAGCCGGGGTCGGCGGGCTGGTGCTCGGCCACGTCCTGTGGCTGGCCGGCATCTCCGCGGCGATCGCCAGCAACGACATCTCGATGTGGGTGCTGGTGGTTGCCGGCGTGTCGCTGTCGGTCGGGGTGCTGGCCGGCTTGCTGGGCTGGCGGGCCTTCGGCCGCAAGACCCGCAAGGGCGAGGTCTGGGCGGCGTTCCTGTGGGGGTTGCCGCTCTCCCCGGTGTTGCTGTCGTTGGTCGTGCTGGGCGTGACCTATCTCTAGCCTTTCGCTCGGGCGATCGTGATCATGCGATGACATCGCATTTCGCTGCTTGACGGCGTTCACCGGTGACTTTGACAATGATCCGGTGGGCGATGGGGCGGGCAGCAACTTGCTGCTCGAGTGGTGGCGTCAGCGCGACGACTACCAGTGGCGGATCGAGTTCCTCAGCAGACGCGGCCTGCTCTCGACGCTGCGCTATCTGATCGCCGGTATCGGCGCCGTGATGGGCTTGCTGTCGGTGCTCAACGTCTTCGATCCCCCGGTCGACGGAGTGTTGTTGCGGATCGGCTGGGCGGTGGTGGGCGTCGGGTCGCTGGCCTGGGCGGCGCGCTGGGCGCTGCTGCCGTGGCCGACGGCGCGCGCATCGGCGGCGCTGGTCGTGTACGTCGACGTGCTGATGACGCTGTCGGCGTTGTTGTTCGGTGACCCCAACCTGGCGATGTCCGGGATTCCGATCCTGTTGTGTGCGGGTGGCTACGTGGTGTTCTTCCACGGTCCCCGGCTGCACCTGGTGCACATCGGCTGGTGCACGGTCTCGGTCGTCGGTATCGCGGTGTGGCTGGCTGCGGCGACTCCCGATCACGGCCTGCAGATCGCGGTGTCGCGGGCGGTCATCGCGCTGCTCGTCACGGTGTGCATCCTGCCGGCGCTGCAGTTCGGATTCTGGTTGCTGCAGGGCAGTTCGAAGCAGGCGCTGACCGACCCGCTGACCGAGCTGACCAATCGGCGCGGACTGAACGTCTCGCTCGAGCGGCTCAACGAGAGCGCGCCGCCCGACACCCAGTTGTGCGCGATTCTCATCGACGTCGACGGCTTCAAGGGGATCAATGACGTTGCGGGCCACGCCGTCGGCGACGAGGTGCTGATCCGCACGGCGCGCCGGATCCGGGCCAGTGTGCGCCGCGCTGCCGTGGTGGTGCGCTGGGGTGGCGATGAGTTCCTGGTGGTCGACCGCATCCCGGCCGGTCAGGCCGCGCAGGTCGCCGAGCGGATCCGCGCGGCGGTCTCGGCGCCCGCTCGGCCGGCGGTGACGGTGAGTATCGGCCTGGCCACCTGCTCGCTGCCCGGTATGGACCTCGACCAAGCGGTCACGGCGGCCGACGCGGCGATGTACGAGGCCAAGGCGCGTGGCGGCGACGGTGTGGTCAGCACCCTCGGCCCGCGCTGGGCCGAGCGCGGACTCAGACCTGCTGACGCTGAAGAGGTGGTGCGGGCCGCAGGTGCGGGTGCAGGAACCCGAGCACCGCGTCAGCGGCGGCGAACCCCCCGAGATGGCTCTCGTCGGGCATCAGGGTGAGCTCGACGCTGGGCAGATGTTCGGCGGCGGCCTGTGCGTCGGGCAGCGAGATGATCGAGTCCGCGTCGCCGTGCCACCACCGCACCGGTACCCGGACATCGGCCAGCCGGAAACCCCAGTCCCGCCCGAACAGCCGTGCGTCGTCGAGCAACGCCTGGAACCGGCCGTTGGCCACGTGGACGATGTCGTCGATGAACATCGCCTCGATCTCGGGGTTGGCGAACACCGCCTTGTCGCCGTCGGGCATCGCCGCCGACAGCCCCCGGTAGGCCAGGTGCGCGAGCGGAATTGCCGGCATCAGCATGCCCGCGGTCACGGTGGCGAACGGTTTGCGCATCAGCGAGGTCACCGGTGCGAACCTGCGGGCCAGCTTGATCGCCCCGCTGCAGGTCGCATCCGGGCCGACGGCGGGAGTGACGCCACCGAGCACCGCGACCGCGGCGACCCGTTCGGCCAAGGCCGGCATCCCGGCGCAGGCCAACGCGAAGGGGCCGCCTCCAGATAGGCCGACGACGCCGATCTTCTCGGCGCCGAGCAGGTCGGCGATGTGTGCCATGTCGGCGGCCCAGTCGCCGATCCGGTGGTAGCGGTGCGGATCACTCATTCCCGATCCGGCGCGTTCGACGACGACGACGCGCAGGCCGAGGTTCTCGGCGGCGCGCCGCCCGACGATGGGGAACTGTCTGCGACCCCCGGGGGTGCCGTGAAACCACAGCACGACGGGTCCGTTCGGGTCGCCGAACTCCGCATAGCCGATGCGGCGGCCGTCGGGCAGGAAGAAGCGGCCCTCGGCGCGGGGCGGCTCGCTGCGCGGGACTCCCGGCGGAAAACGCCACGGGTTGGTAATGGCCATCACTTCGTCGTCTCTGACGTGATCGAGCTCATAGCGCAATGGTAGTCGCGGCTGCGACCGTCACGGCGGCGGCGTCGTCGTCAGTCGTCGAAATCCAGCGGGACCTGCAGGGTCGTGATCGTCGCGGCCAGCCCGTCGTACTGCGCTGCCAGCATGCAGAACTCGATCAGCTGGGCGCGGGTGTAGTGGCGGGCCAGCGCCTGCCACGTCTGGGCCGACACGCCGCGGGTGACGACGAATTCGTCGGTGGCCGTGATGAGCACCCGTTCCCGCTCGGTCAGCCCGGCGGCGTCGGGGCCGGCGAAGATCCTGGCCTGGAAGTCGGCGTCGAGTCCGCGGCTGCGGGCCAGGCGGCGGTGCTGCTGCAGCTCGTACTCGCAGTCGCGCAGATGCCCGACCCGCAGGATCACGGTTTCGGCGTCGCGGCGCGACAGCTTGCCCGCGTAGAGCAGGTAGCCCGACATCGGCAGCCACACCGGGAACAGCAGGCGGTGCTGACCGAGCACGGTGAACAGGGAGAACCGGGGGGCCCGGATGCCGCGGGCGCCGAGCTTGGCGATGACCCAGTTAACCGGGCCCAGCTCCTTGAAACCGCCGGGTGGGATGCGGGCGGGTGGCGGGCTCATGACGGCTTCACCAGGTACGGCGACACCGTGGAGCGGTGCTCGTCGATGTCGAGGGCGTGGCCCAGCGCGGGGAACGCCCGCTGCGGGCAGTTGTCGCGTTCGCACACCCGGCAGCCGGCTCCGATCGGGGTCGCGTTCTCACCGCTCAGATTCAGCCCCTCCGAGTAGACCAGCCGCTGCGCGTGGCGGAGTTCGCAACCGACGCCGATGGCGAAGGTCTTGCCGGGCTGACCATAGCGCGAGGCACGGCGTTCCACGGTGCGCGCCACCCACATGTAGCTGCGCCCGTCGGGCATCTCGGCGATCTGCACGCCGATCTTGCCCGGGTTGGCGAACGTCTCGTAGACGTTCCACAGCGGGCAGGTTCCGCCGGTGCTGGAGAAGTGAAAACCGGTGGCGGACTGCCGTTTCGACATGTTGCCTGCGCGATCGACGCGGACGAAGGAGAACGGGACGCCGCGCAGCGACGGGCGCTGCAGGGTGGACAACCGGTGGCAGACGGTCTCGTAGCTGACCGAGTAGTACGCCGAGAGCCGTTCGATGTCGTAGCGGAACCTCTCGGTCACGTCGTGGAACTGACCGTAGGGCAGCACGGTCGCGGCGGCGAAGTAGTTGGCCAGGCCCTTGCGTGCCAGCTTGCGGGCCTCCTCGCCGGTGAACTTGCCCTCGTCGACGAGTTTGTCGATCAGCTCGCCGTACTCCAGGTAGGCGAGTTCGGCGGCCAGCCGGATCACCGTCTGCCCTGCCGACAGGTGGGCGCTGATCTGCAACCGCTTGGAGGCGGGGTCGTAGCGGTGCAGAACGCCCTCGCCGAGGTCGATGCTGCGGATGATGGTCACCCCGTGCACGATGCGCAGCCGGTCGGACAGGTCGCCGACCAGTTCGCCGCGGGTGATGCGCATTCCGGTGGTGAGTTCCTCGGCGGCGGTGTCGAGTTCGTCGAGGTAGTTCTGGCGCTGGTAGAAGTAGTCGCGCACCTCTTCGTGGGGCATCGAGATGGATCCGGTTCCGCTGCTGTCGTTGAACCGGTCCTCGGTGGCCGCGGCCAGCCGGGTGGTGGTGAGCTGGTACCGCCGGTGCAGGTTGACCATCGCCTTGGCCAGCGCCGGGTGGGCGCCCACCATGTCGGCGACCTCGGCCGGATCGACGTCGACGTCGAGGTCGCGGTCGAGCAGCACTTCGCGCAGTTCGGCGATCAGACGGGTGTCGTCCTGGGAGGCGAAGAACGTCGCGTCGACGCCGAACACCTCGGTGATGCGCAGCAGTACCGCCACGGTCAGCGGCCGGACGTCGTGTTCGATCTGGTTGAGGTAACTCGGCGAGATGTCGAGCATCTGGGCCAGCGCGGCCTGGCTGAATCCGCGTTCGCTGCGCAGCTGCCTGACCCGGGCGCCGACGAAGGTCTTGGGCACGTCAACCACCGTAACAATGCTGCGAAGAACTTGTTTGCAGCGTTGGCAACACCCGGGGGTGTGGCAGTATCGGGATCCGTGAGTACCACCGGGGGTTCTGCTGCCCCGTCCGCGCAGTCTCGGGGGCTGGCCAAGGCGATGATGCCGGTGCCGGATCCGCATCCGGACGTCTTCGACCGGAACTGGCCGCTGCGCGTCGCCGACATCGACCGGGTCGGCCGGCTGCGCTTCGATGCGGCCACGCGCCACATCCAGGACGTGGGACAGGACCATCTGCGCCAGCTCGGTCACGAGGAGACCCACCCGCTGTGGATCGTGCGGCGCACGATGATCGATCTGATCCGGCCGATCGAGTTCCAGGACACGCTGAGGCTGCGCCGGTGGTGCTCGGGCACCTCCAACCGGTGGTGTGAGATGCGGGTGCGCATCGACGGACGCAAGGGCGGCCTGATGGAGTCCGAGGCGTTCTGGATCAACATCAACCGCGAGACCCAGGGTCCGGCGCGCATCGCCGACGACTTCATCGAGGGTCTGCAGCGCACCACCACCGAGGGCCGGCTGCGCTGGAGGGCCTATCTGCAGGCGGGCGGCCGCGAGGACGCCACCGAGATCCGCGAGTACCCGGTGCGGGTCGCCGACATCGACCTGTTCGACCACATGAACAACTCGGTCTACTGGTCGGTGATCGAGGACCATCTGTTCGGCGCGCCCGAACTGCTGCGCGGGCCGCTGCGGGTCACCATCGAGCACGACGCGCCGGTCGCGCTCGGCGACAAGCTCGAGATCCTGACCCACGTGCATCCCGCCGGGTCGACGGATCGGTTCGGTCCCGACCTGGCCGATCGGACTGTTACAACGCTCACATATGCCGTCGGCGACGAGACGAAAGCCGTCGCGTCGATCTTCCCGCTCTGAACCGCTCCGGTTAACAGTACGGGCGTACTGACCTGCGCAGATGGGTTACCGGGCGGTAACGTCTGAACCGGTTCAGTCCAAGATCGACTTCGCAATCTTTGCAACTTTGCGTCTGGCCTTGGCGAAAGTTGGCAATGAAAACAACTGGACCTGCGGTTATTGCTTGGTGCATCCTCGGACTATCACGCCAGTGAAAAAAGCTGGAGCGTTAACAACCGCATGTAAGGAGCCACCCAATGTCGACCGTGGGCACGCCGAAGTCCCCCGAACAGATCCAGCACGACTGGGACCACAACCCGCGCTGGAAGGGCATCAGCCGCACCTACACCCCGCAGGACGTGGTGGCGCTGCAGGGCACCGTCGTCGAGGAGTCCACCCTGGCCCGCCGCGGCGCCGAGGTGCTCTGGGAGCAGCTGCACGACATGGACTTCGTCAACGCGCTGGGCGCGCTGACCGGAAACATGGCCGTCCAGCAGGTGCGTGCCGGGCTCAAGGCCATCTACCTGTCCGGCTGGCAGGTCGCCGGCGACGCCAACCTCTCCGGACACACCTACCCCGACCAGAGCCTCTACCCGGCCAACTCGGTGCCGCAGGTGGTGCGCCGGATCAACAACGCGCTGCTGCGCGCCGACGAGATCGCCAAGGTCGAGGGCGACCGCTCGGTCGAAAACTGGCTGGCCCCGATCGTCGCCGACGGTGAGGCCGGCTTCGGTGGCGCGCTCAACGTCTACGAGCTGCAGAAGGCCATGATCGCCGCCGGTGTCGCCGGATCGCACTGGGAGGACCAGCTGGCCTCGGAGAAGAAGTGCGGCCACCTCGGCGGCAAGGTGCTCATCCCGACCCAGCAGCACATCCGCACCCTGACCTCGGCTCGGCTGGCCTCCGACGTGGCCGACGTGCCCACCGTCGTCATCGCCCGTACCGACGCCGAGGCCGCGACCCTGATCACCTCCGACGTCGACGAGCGCGACCGCCCGTTCATCACCGGTGAGCGCACCGCCGAGGGCTTCTACCGGATCAAGAACGGCCTCGAGCCGTGCATCGCCCGCGCCAAGGCCTACGCCCCGTACTCCGACCTGATCTGGATGGAGACCGGCACGCCGGACCTCGAGCTGGCCAAGAAGTTCGCCGAGGGCGTCAAGAGCGAGTTCCCCGACCAGATGCTGGCCTACAACTGCTCGCCGTCGTTCAACTGGCGCAAGCACCTCGACGACGCGACCATCGCCAAGTTCCAGAAGGAGCTCGGCGCGATGGGCTTCAAGTTCCAGTTCATCACCCTGGCCGGCTTCCACGCGCTGAACTACTCGATGTTCGATCTGGCCTACGGCTACGCCCGCAACCAGATGAGCGCCTACGTCGAGCTGCAGGAGCGCGAGTTCGCCGCCGAGGAGCGCGGCTACACCGCCACCAAGCACCAGCGCGAGGTGGGTGCGGGCTACTTCGACCGGATCGCCACCACCGTGGATCCGACCTCGTCGACCACCGCGCTGACCGGTTCGACCGAAGAGGGCCAGTTTCACTGAGTCCGACCAAGTCCGCTGACGATGCGCGGCCCCCGGGCCGTTGATCGTGACATCAGGCCCCGTCCTTATATTGGGCGGGGCCTGATGCTGTCCGCAGAATCGAGGAGAGACCCGTGAGTATCGAACGAGTCGGCGTCGTCGGCGCCGGGCAGATGGGCGGCGGTATCGCCGAAGTGTGCGCCAAGGCGGGCGCGCAGGTGCTGGTGTACGAGCCGGCCGAGGAACTGGTGGCCGCCGGGCGGCAGCGCATCACCGCGTCCCTGGAACGCGCGAAGGCGAAGGGCAAGCTGGCCGCCGACGACTTCGAGGTCACGCTGGCGCGGCTGTCCTACACCACCGACCTCGCCGACCTCGCCGACCGTCAGCTCGTCATCGAGGCGATCGTCGAGAACGAGGCCGTCAAGGCGCAGGTCTTCGCCGAACTCGACCGCGTCGTCACCGACCCCGGCGCGGTGCTGGCGTCGAACACATCGAGCATCCCGATCATGAAGATCGCCGCCGCGACACAGAATCCGAGCAGGGTTCTCGGTCTGCACTTCTTCAACCCGGTGCCCGTGCTCCCGCTGGTCGAGGTGATCGACACCATCGTCACCTCCGCCGACGCGGTGGCCAAGGTGGAGAAGTTCGCCGGTGAGGCGCTGGGCAAGAAGGTGGTGCGCTGCGGTGACCGGTCGGGCTTCATCGTCAACGCGCTGCTGGTGCCGTACCTGTTGTCGGCCATCCGGATGGCCGAAGCCGGGGTGGCCAGCGTCGAGGACATCGACACCGCGGTGGTGGCGGGTCTGTCCCACCCGATGGGTCCGCTGCGGTTGTCCGATCTGATCGGGCTGGACACGATGAAGCTGATCGCGGACTCCATGTACGACGAGTACAAGGACCCGCACTATGCGCCGCCGCCGCTGCTGCTGCGGATGGTCGAGGCGGGCCAGCTCGGCAAGAAATCCGGCAGGGGATTCTACAGCTACTGACGCGCCGATACGCTGATGTGAATATTTCAGGTTCGTTAGATAACCTCTCTTAGGAGAATGTGATCTGTCGGTTCAGCAGTCAGCCGGAGCGTGGCGACCCCACGCCGGCCGACTCGGCCGGCGACGAGCCTGTTAGGGGTTGTCGGAGTATGTCCAATGCCATGTCGGAACTGGAACCGTTCTACGAGGAATCGCAGTCGATCTACGACATCTCGAACGAGTTCTTCGCGTTGTTCCTGGGGCCGACCATGGGCTACACCTGCGGCTACTACGAGCGCGAGGACATGACCCTCGACGAGTCGCAGAACGCCAAGTTCGACCTCGCCCTGGGCAAGCTGGGCCTGGAGCCCGGCATGACGCTGCTTGACATCGGCTGCGGCTGGGGTGGCGCACTGGAGCGGGCCGTCACCGAGTTCGACGTCAACGTCATCGGCATCACGCTGAGCAAGGCTCAGTCGGAGTGGGCCCGCGAGCGGCTCGCCAAGATCGACACCGACCGCAGCATCGAGATCCGGCTGCAGGGCTGGGAGGAGTTCGACCAGCCCGTCGACCGGATCGTGTCGATCGGTGCGTTCGAGGCCTTCAAGGCCGAGCGGTATCCGATCTTCTTCGAGAAAACCTACAACATCCTGCCGTCCGACGGCCGCATGCTGCTGCACACCATCCTGGCCCACACCCAGGCGTTCTTCCGTGAGAACGGGATCAAGCTGACCCTCAGCGACCTGAAGTTCATGAAGTTCATCGGCGACGAGATCTTCCCCGGCGGACAGCTGCCCGCCGTCGAGGACATCGAGAAGCTGGCCGCCGGCTCCGGGTTCAATCTCACCCGCACGCACCTGCTGCGGCCGCACTACGCGCGCACGCTGGACATGTGGGCGGCCAACCTGGAGGCGGCCAAGGACCAGGCCATCGCCATGCAGGGGCAGGAAGTCTACGACCGCTACATGAAGTACCTGACCGGCTGCGCCGACTTCTTCCGCCGCGGTATCACCAACATCGGCCAGTTCACCCTGGAGAAGGGCTGAGCCAACCCCGCTGCCGGAGCGCACTCCCGGCTCGGCTGAGGATGCCGTTTCTGTCGTAGCGCAGGTGCCGGGAGCTGACCCGGACGATCAGCCAGCCGCGGCCGGCCAGGAATTCCAGCCTGTTGATGTCCTCGGCGTGGACGTCGGGATCCGACCAGTGCTGACTTCCGTCGTACTCGACCCCGACCAGGTACTGCGGCCAGCCCATATCGATGCGGCGGACCACCTTGCCGCGGTTGTTGCGCACCGGTATCTGGGTGCTGGGCCGGGGCAGCCCGCCGCGCACCAATAGCAGCCGCAAGTGTGTCTCCGGCGGAGACTCTGCCCCGCCGTCCACGAGTTCCAGGGTGGTGCGTAACTGTCGGCTGCCCCGTGCTCGCGGATAGCGGTCGGCCACCGCGGCGATCTCGGATGGGGTGCACCGGGTCGCGTTGAGCAAGCTGTCGATGCGAACGACGGCGGCGTCACCCGATGTCCGCCTGCCGATGTCATAGGCGGTCCGGGCCGGGGTGGTGCAGTCGATGCTCTCGACCAGGCACAGCTCGTCGCCGGCGATGGCGCCCCGGTGCACGACGATCCCGGGGGCGGCGGTGGCGCGGGTCCTGGCGAGTTCGGCAGGTGCATCACCCGGTAGCCAGCGGGCGCCCAGCAGGGCCGCCGCCGACAGCCCGGCCA
>NZ_JBSWXU010000159.1:0-11653 GCF_056160785.1 Mycobacterium sp. ABE4_509
ACATGGGTGAGAGCCCCCGGCGCGAAGGCCCGCCGGGCCGCCAGCAGGCCGTAGCCGATGAGGAAGGCCGCACCGCCGTAGCGGGCGACGAGCACCACGTCGGGGTGGGCGGCGATCAGCGCGCCGAACCCGGCGATTCCGGCGAAGATCAGCACCAGATCGGAGACGGTGCACAGGGCTACCACCGGCAGCACGTGCTCGCCGCGGATGCCCTGCCGCAGCACGAAGGCGTTCTGGGCGCCGATCGCCGCGATGAGGGCCATCGTGGTGGCGAATCCACTGAGCACGACGAGGTGGGCGGCGTTCACACCGGAAACGCTAGGGATGGCCGGTCAAACAGTACAGCTAATATTTCTTACTGTGCATTAGTGATACTGATGTGAGAGGACGCCGGGCCGGGTGACCGAACAGCGTTGTCGGCACGCCGGATTCGGCTAGACGATCTTGCGCACCACGGTCCCGGGCGGATACTCCAGCACCAGCGGGTTGCCCTGCTGGTCCACCTGGGTGGAGGTGAGCGCGACCCGGTGGTATTCGCCGGCACCCATCGGCTGGACGACCTCGGTGCTCGCCACGTGGAAGGCGGCGGCGCGCGGGTCGTCCTCGTCGGTGACCGCGAGTGCGTCCCCGGCCCGGACGTCGTCGATGGTGACCTCGACGATCTGGAACTCCTCGGCCATGAAATCGAGTCTAGGAGGATTGTCCGGTATCCCGCAGAGCGCGGACCTTGGCCGGGGGCCGCGGAGCACTCGGCGTAACGTGCTCAACCGTGATCGACATCGCACTGGACGAGATGCGCGACTGGTTCGGATTCGGCGTGGCGGGGAACTTCGCCGGGCACCTGGAGCAGGCGGGTGAGGCCGTCGACTTCGTCAACGTCGCCTCCGAGGGCGTCGCCCCCAAGGGCATCTTCCCCTGGTACGCGCCGGGGGTGGACTCATTCCTGAGCGAGTTCCCGCTGTCCAACGACGCCATCGTGCTGCCCGATCAGACCGACGGCCCGCTGAACCTGCAGATCGAACCCGAGGTCGGGCTGGCCTGCCACGTCGTGTGGGACGGCGACACCGTGGTCACGCTGCAACCGTTCGCGCTGGGGGCGTTCAACGACTGCTCGATCAGACGGCCCGGCGCGCCCAAGATCAGCTACAAGAAGAACTGGGGACCGGCCTCCAAAGGGGTGGCCGGCTCGTTCTTCGACATCAGCGACCTCACCCCCGACGGCCCCACCGCAACCCTGCGGCTGGTCTGCTACCTGCGCAGCGACGGCGAGGAGCACGAGTACGGCGTCGACAGCCCGCTGATCGGCTACTCGTACTACGGCGAGGTGCTGCTCGACTGGATCGTCGAGCGGTTGGCGAATCAGAAGGGATCCGCCGACACCCCGCTGGAGGACGTCGGAGCGTTGATGGTGGCCAGCGGGCATCCGTCGAAGGTGCTGATCGGGATCGGCGCCACCCGCTACACCGCGCTGGGCGAGTCGACGTTCCTCAAACCCGGCGACCAGGCGGTGGTGCGGGTCTACGACACCGCCGGTGACGGGTACTCCGAACTGAACCAACTCGTGTCCTGACCGACCGAACCGTCGGCTTCACGGTATCCGTTTCGGTTAGGATGACCGTCGACATGAGCAACGAGAACAACGACGGTTCGGTAACCGGACAGCGCGCCCTGGTCCTGGGCGCCAGCGGCAATGTCGGTGCATGTGTGACCCGCCAGCTCGTCAAGGGCGGCGCGGACGTCCGTGTGCTGCTGCGAAAAACCAGCTCGACCAAGGGAATCGAAGGCTATGACGTCGACCGGCGCTACGGCGACCCCTTCGATCCCGAGACCGTGGCGGCCGCGATGGCCGACCGCGATGTCGTCTACTACTGCATCGTCGACACCCGGGCCGAGTTGCGCGACCCCGGGCCGCTGTTCGCGACCAACGTCGAAGGGCTTCGCAAGGTCCTCGACGCCGCGGTCGGAGCCGGCCTGCAGCGGTTCGTCTTCCTGAGCACGATCGGCACGATCGCGGTGGGTCACAACGGCGCCAGCGTCGATGAGGACACACCGTTCAACTGGGCTGACCGGGCCGGTGGCTACATCGAATCACGCCGCGCCGCAGAAGAACTCGTCCTCTCCTACGCGGCCGAGCGCGGGTTGCCGGCCGTCGTGGCCAACGTGTCCAACCCGTACGGCCCGCCGGACTGGCAGCCTCGCCAGGGGATCTTCGTGCAGATGGCCGCGCTCGGCAGGATGCCCTTCTACATCCGCGGGATCGGCTCCGAGGTCGTCGGCATCGACGACGCCGCCGACGCCATGCTGCTGGCCAGCCGCCGCGGCCGGGTCGGCCAGCGGTACATCATCTCGGACCGGTTCATGACGCATCAGGATCTGGTCACCACCGCAGCCGAGGCGGTCGGCGCGCGGCCGCCGCGCCTGGGCATCCCGATGTCGGTGGTGCACGGCGTCGGCCGGGTGGGCGACTCCGCCGCCGCGATGCTGGGCCGTGACATGCCGCTGAGCAAGCAGGGCGCCTTTCTGCTCGCGCACACCTCGCCGGCCAGCCACGCCAAGGCCACCCGCGAACTGGGCTGGCAGCCGCAGCCCACGGAGCACTTCATCGCACGGGCCGCGGAGAACTACGTGAGCAGAGCCGCGTCGGTGTGACGCCCCGACCTGGGGGATGACCGCTTTTTCGCCGTCCGCTGATTCGGACCCGGAATTTCTCGATGAATCCCGGCCTTTCATCAGGTGCTGCCGAAGGGGTGGCTACGTGATCGAGGAGGCCCGATGCCCGAGTGTCGACCGAGCGCCCAGTTCAACGTCGTGACGGTGCGCCGCCTGCTGGCCATGGCCGGGGTGGGAGGCGCGCTGGCGGCCGGCCTCATCGGCACCGGGGGTGCCACCGCGCAGGCCGCCCCCTCATCGTGTCCCGATGTCGAGGTGGTGTTCGCCCGCGGAACCGCAGAACCAGCCGGCACCGGTCGCGTCGGCCAGGCGTTCGTCGACGCGCTCCAGGACAACCTCGGTGGCCGCACCGTGGGTGTGTACGCCGTGAACTATCCGGCGTCGTACGACTTCCTGCAGTCCGCACCGTTGGGCGCAGGCGACGCGAGCGCACACGTCCAGGCGGTGTCGGCGACCTGCCCGGCCACCGACATCGTGCTGGGCGGCTACTCACAGGGCGCCGCTGTGGTGGACCTGATCACCGCGGATCCGGCCTCGACATTCGGTTTCGGCCAGCCGATGCCCGCCGCCGTCGCCGAGCACGTCTCCGCGGTGGCGGTGTTCGGCAACCCGTCGGAGCGGATCGGTCAGCCGCTGAGCGCGATCAGCCCGCTCTACGGCGCCAAGACCCTCGACCTGTGCAACGGCGCCGACCCGGTCTGCTCGAACGGCGACGACCGCGGCGCGCACAGCCGCTACGTGGAAGCGGGGCTGGCCGAGCAGGCCGCCGACTTCGTCGCAGCCAGGATCGGCGCCGGCCCGGCGGGCGCACCGGTCATCAACGCGTCAGGTGGCCTCGGCTGACGCGCGTCCACACAGCGTGCACCATGGACACGTGACCACCCATCGCGCCGACGACGCCGCGCTCACCGAACTGACACTGGCGGAGAAGGTGGCGCTGACCAGCGGCCGCAACTTCTGGTTCACCGAACCCGTTGAACGGGTGGGCATTCCCGCGGTCATGCTCACCGACGGCCCGCACGGCCTGCGCAAGCAGCGCGCCGGGGCGGACCATCTGGGTATCGGTGACAGCGTGCCCGCCACCTGCTTCCCGCCGGCGGTCGCGCTCGGTTCGGCCTGGGACGTCGGCCTCGCCGAACGCGTGGGCGCCGCCCTGGGGGCCGAGGCCGCCGCCGAGGACGTCGCGGTCGTTCTCGGTCCAGGGCTGAACATCAAGCGTTCGCCGTTGTGCGGGCGCAATTTCGAGTACCTCTCCGAGGACCCGGTCGTCTCCGGAGTGCTCGCGGCGGCCCTCGTCACCGGCATTCAGTCCCAGGGCGTCGGTGCCTCGCCCAAGCACTTCGCGGTCAACAACCAGGAGCACGACCGGATGCGGGTCAGTGCCGACGTCGACCCCCGTCCGCTGCGCGAGATCTACCTGCGCGGCTTCCAGCACGTCGTCGAGCAGGCCGACCCGTGGACGATCATGTGCTCCTACAACCGCATCAACGGCATCCACGCGGCGGAGAACCGGTGGCTGCTGACCACCGTGCTGCGTGACGAATGGGGGTTCGACGGGCTCGTCGTCTCGGACTGGGGTGCGGTCAACGAGCGGGTCGCGGCGCTGGTCGCGGGGCTGGACCTGGAGATGCCGGGCTCGGGTGGCACATCCGACGGGCAGATTCTCGATGCCGTGCACACCGGGGTGCTGGACCCGCAGATCCTCGACCGGGCGGCGCACCGAGTGCTGCGGCTCGTCGACCGGTCGCGATCCGACCGTCGCCCGGTCGCAACTGCATTCGACGCCGACGCTCACCATGAGCTGGCGCGCGAGGCCGCGGGCCGGTCCATCGTGCTGCTCAAGAACGACGACGCGGTGCTTCCGTTGCCGAAGCAGGCGCGTATCGCCGTGGTCGGCGCGTTGGCCGGCGAGCCGCGCTACCAGGGTGCCGGTTCGTCGGTCATCAATCCGACCCGCTTGGACATCCCGATCGACGAGATGCGGTCGCTGGCAACCGGCGAGGTGTCCTTCTCGCCGGGCTACCGCATCGCGGCCGATGTACCCGAGGACGAGTCCGCGCAGCTGCGGGCCGAGGCCGTGCACGCCGCGGCGGGCGCCGACGTCGCCGTCGTGTTCCTCGGACTGCCGGCGCGCTACGAATCCGAGGGCTACGACCGCGACGACATCGACCTCCCCGCAACGCAGTTGGAGCTGCTCGGTGAGGTGGTCGCGGCCAACCCGCGCACTGTCGTCGTGTTGTCGAACGGGGGCGTGGTGGCGCTGCCGTTCGCGGCGGAGGTCCCGGCCCTCGTCGAGTCCTGGCTGCTCGGTCAGGGCGGCGGACGCGCCATCGCCGACATGCTGTTCGGCGAGGTGAACCCGTCGGCCAAACTCACCGAGACGATTCCGCTGCGACTCGCCGACACCCCGGCCTATCTTGACCACCCCGGCGAGTTCGGCCACGTGCGCTACGGCGAGGGGCTGTTCGTCGGGTACCGCTGGTACGACGCACGTCAACTCGACGTCGCGTTCCCCTTCGGTCACGGAATGTCCTACACCACATTCGAATACGGCAAAGCCTCGGCGATGCTCACCGGCGACGGCGACATCGAGGTTCGGGTGTCGGTGACCAACACCGGAACGAGGCCGGGCCACGAGGTCGTCCAGGTGTACACCGCCCTGCCGGGCAGCGTGGTGTCCCGGCCGCCGCGCGAGCTCAAGTCCTTCGCCACGCTGTGGCTCGACACTGGCCAGACCGGGCACGTGCGCCTGACGGTACGCCGCAAAGACCTGGCCTACTGGGATGTCCGGGGCGACTCGTGGATCGTCGAAGCGGGGAGCTACACGGTCGACGTGGGCGCATCGAGCCGCGACATCCGGACGTCGGTGCAGGTCGAGGTCGACGGTGATCACCTCGAGGTGCCGCTGACCCGGATGTCGTCGCTGGCCGAGGTGCTGGCCCACCCCGTCGCCGGCCCCGTCGTGGCAGCGCAGCTGGCCGAGCAGATGTCCGGTGCCGGTGGCGCGGATGCGCTCATGCCCGACGGCGTCGACCTGGCCCGGATGCTGGACTCCTTCCCGATCGGCAAGGTCGGCATGCTGGCCGCGGCCACCGGCGCGGCCGTCGACCCGGCGATGATCGACGAACTGCTGGCCTCGGCCAACGACCCGAACCCCGGCGGCCCCGGGTCGGGCGGCTGACCATCGATCGTTCGTGGCGGTCAGCGACGCTCCGCGATCGCGGCGACGGACGCGCTGATCGACCCGCGCAGCGTCTCGTCGTCCACCTCGTCGAGTTCCAGCGCGCGTTGCAGGAACGGGCGGAACAGATACCACCCGAGTTGCAGCGCACTGATGTTGGCGGCGGCCAGGCGTGCGTCGAGGTCCTCATCGAAGTTCGGCTGGATTCTGTCCAGTAGCAGGGCCAGGTTCGGAAAGCTCGACTGCAGTTCCCCGACGGAATAGCCGTCCAGAATCGCGCGGGCCATGACCCGGGCGTGTCTGGTCAGTGCCTGCTCGACCTCGGCACCCGGCGCCTTCGCCGTGATCAGCGCGGTGACCTGCCCGGCCAGGTGGTCGAGTACCGCGCCGACGAGATTGTCCTTGGTGCCGAAATGCCGAAACACCAGGCCGTGATTGACTTTCGAACGAGTGGCGACCTCGCGGATCGAGGTCGCCGCCGGCCCTTTCTCGGCGAAGAGGTCGGAGGCGGCCGCCAGGACCGCCGCGGCGACCTCGTCTTTTCCGAACGGTGCCGGGGTCGCTTTCCCCGCCGATTTTGTAGCCATATGGCTACGGTAGCCAACAGGTCTCACAATCCCAGCGTGCGACGCCCCACCTCGATGAGTTCGCGGCCGAGGGTTTCGTCGTCGAGGTTGTGCGGCGCCGTCGAGGCCGCGCCGGCAAGGCCGGTCAGCACGACCGCGGCGCTGATCGATCCGCCGGGAGTCGGCTGGGTCGCGGTCAACAGGGCCAGTTGGCGGTCGATCACCGTCGACCAGTCGGGTTGATTGCGCAGCACCGCGCGCACGCTCGGGTCGAAGATCGTGATGCCCGCGAGAGCCCGGTTGGCGGCGACGACGGCGGCGTAGCCGGTCAGCATCGCCTCGGCGCGGGCTTTGGTGCCGCGGGTGGCCTCGGCCCGATCGACCGCCGCGCCGACCTCGGCCAGGATCGGGGCCATCAATGCGAGCAGGAGCTGTTCGCGGGTGCGGAAGTGGTAGTAGATCGCGGCCTTGGTCAGCCCCAGTTCGTCGGCGATCATCTGCAGCGATGTCCCGGCGAAGCCGTACTGACCGAACAGACCCAGTGCCGCGTCCAGCAATCGCCGTCGGGTGGTCGCCGGCCAGCCGGCGGCGCCGATCGAATCCGTGGTCATCTCACCTCCGGTCCACGAGCTTGTTCCGAAGCCCTCTGCCGACCAAGAATTGCTGTACTTTACGACCGGCAAGATATTACTTTACGAATAGCAAGAACAAATGCCGGCAGCACCGAGGGCGGCTGCAGAAGGGAGTCCCCCCCGGTTCCTGCGGGTGAACCTCTACGGCGTCCTGCACTGCATCCGCGCGGTGTTGCCCGCGATGATCGACAACCGATGGGGCCGGATCATCACCATCGTCTCCGATGGGGGACGGATCGGAGATCCGAACTCCGCGGCGTATGCCGCCGCGAAGGCCGGCGCGGCGGGGCTGACGAGGTCGATCGCGCTGGAGAACGGCCGGCACGGGATCGCCGCGAACAACATCGCGTTGGGCACCATGCGCACACCGATGACCGAACCGCTCTGGGCCGAGCCGGACTCCCCGCAGGCCAAGGCGATACTGCAGAGCTACGTGCTGCGCCGCCCCGGGACCCCTGACGACGCGGCAGGCATGGCGGTGCTGCTGGCCAGTGAGTACGGGTCGTGGATCACCGGGCAGACGATCCCGGTCAACGGTGGCTTTTCGTTTGCGCTGTAGGGCGATCCGGTGCCGCCGCGGCCAGGGTGGCGACGTCCGGTGCACCATCCCCATCTCATTAGCGCAGCTGATGAGATTCTCTTCCGGTTAACATGGCTGATGTGGCCGAGCATCTTGACGCCGGACAGCTGCGAGCGCTCGCCGCGGTGGTCGAGTTCGGCAGCTTCGACGCCGCCGCAGAACAGCTGCACGTGACCCCCTCAGCCATCAGCCAGCGCATCAAAGCGCTCGAGCAGCACGTCGGCCAGGTCGTCGTGCTGCGGGAGAAACCCTGTGTGGCAACCACGGCCGGGCTGCCGTTGCTGCGGCTGGCCGCCCAGCTGACACTGCTGGAATCCGAGGCGCTGGCCGAGATGCTTGGCGGCCCACCCGGGCGGCCCCGGGTCGCGCTGGCCGTCAACGCCGACTCGATGGCGACCTGGTTCACCGAGGTGTTCGAGCTGTTGCCCGACGTGCTCTTCGACGTGCGCATCGAGGATCAGGACCATTCGGCCCGGCTGCTGCGCGAGGGGGTGGTGATGGGGGCGGTGACCACCGAGCGCGTCCCGGTCGCCGGGTGCCGGGTGCAGGGGCTGGGGGTGATGCGCTACCTGCCGGTGGCATCCCGCGACTACGTCGAGCGGCACCTGCCGGCAGGATTCACCGCCGACGCGGCCGCATCCGCGCCGTCGCTGGCCTGGAACCGCGACGACGCCCTGCAGGATCAACTGCTGCGCAAAGTGTTCCGCCGGACGATCCAGCGCCCCATCCACTACATCCCCACCGCCGAGGGCTTCGGGGCCGCCGTGAAGGCCGGGTTGGGCTGGGGAATGTACCCCCAGCAGCTGATCGACGGATCGTTCGCACCGATCACCGACCAGCATCTCGACGTCCCGCTGTACTGGCAGTGCTGGAAGCTGGACTCGACCACGATCGCCGAGGTCACCGAGGCGGTCACCGGCGCCGCGGCGGGGTTGCGGCGGACCCGATGAGCACGCCAGGCAGAATTGCCCGGGTGGATGCCACGGTCAGGGTGCTGGTGCTCGGCGTGGGAATGGGTCCCCAGCACGTCACCGCCGAAGTCGCCCGGGCGCTGCGCTCGGTGGACTACGTGCTCGCGGCCGAGAAGGCCGCCGACGACCAGCTGCTCGCGCTGCGCCGCCGGATCGTGTCGGCCTACCCCGGGCCCGACGGTCCGGCCGAGGTCGTCGCCGTGCCCGACCCGGCTCGCGACCGTTCCGCCGGGCTGTCGGCCGACGGCTACCAGAGCGCAGTGGCGGACTGGCACGATGCACGCGCGGCCCAGTACGCGGACCTGCTCGCGCGCCGCGCGGGGACGGCCGCGTTCCTGGTCTGGGGCGATCCGTCGCTGTACGACTCGACGATCAGGATCCTCGACAAGATCGGCGAGCTCGGCGTGGCCGTCGACTACGAGGTGATGCCCGGGATCAGCGCACCGCAACTGCTCGCCGCCCGGCACCGGATCGTGCTGCACGAGGTCGGCCGCCCGGTGCACGTCACGACCGGCCGCCGGCTGCAGGACGCGGTGGCGGCGGGTCAGGACAACATCCTGGCGATGCTCAACCCGTCGCCGGACCGCCTGGACTTCACCGGGCTGGCCGACTGGACCCTGTGGTGGGGCGCCAACCTCGGGGCACCCGGCGAGCAACTGGTCAGCGGCCGCGTCGGCGACGTCCTGCCCACCGTCGCCGCCGCCCGCCACGCGGCCGCGGACGCTGACGGCTGGGTGATGGACGTGTTCCTGGTGAGGAAGACCTGATGGCCGGTCTGCTCGTCGCCGGCACCACCAGCGACGTGGGGAAATCCGCGGTCACCACCGGGCTGTGCAGGGCCCTGGCCCGGCGCGGGGTCAAGGTGGCGCCCTACAAGGCGCAGAACATGTCGAACAACTCCATGGTGTGCCTCGGCCCCGGCGGCACCGGAGTGGAAATCGGTCGCGCCCAATGGGTGCAGGCCGTCGCCGCACGGGCGGTGCCCGAGGCGGCGATGAACCCGGTCCTGCTCAAACCGGGCAGTGACCAGCGCAGCCACGTCGTGCTGATGGGGCGGCCCTGGGGGGAGGTGGCCTCCTCGGACTGGCTCGAGGGACGCCGGGCGCTGGCCGCTGCGGCGCACGCCGCGTTCGACGATCTGGCCTCCCGCTACGACGTGGTGATCGCCGAGGGCGCCGGCAGCCCCACCGAAATCAACTTGCGGGCAGGCGATTACGTCAATCTCGGACTTGCCCGCCACGCCGCGCTGCCCACGGTGGTGGTCGGCGACATCGACCGCGGCGGGGTGTTCGCCGCCTTCCTGGGGACCGTGGCGTTGCTGTCGCCGGCAGACCAGGCGCTGATCGCGGGCTTCGTGGTGAACAAGTTCCGCGGCGACCTCGCGCTGCTGTCGCCCGGTCTGCGCGATCTGGAACGGCTGACCGGTCGCCGCGTCTACGGCACCCTGCCCTGGCAGCCCGACGTCTGGCTGGACTCCGAGGACGCCCTGGATCTGCAGGGCCGCCGTTCGCCCCGGTCGGGAGCGCGGCGGGTGGCCGTCGTGCGGCTGCCCCGGATCAGCAACTTCACCGACGTCGACGCGCTGGGCCTGGAACCCGAGCTCGACGTCGTGTTCGCCTCGCACCCCGGCGCACTCGCCGACGCCGACCTCGTGGTGCTGCCCGGCACCAGATCGACGATCGCCGACCTGGCCTGGCTGCGGCAGCGCGGCCTGGACCGCGCGATCGCCGATCACGCCGCTGCCGGCAAGCCTGTGCTGGGTATCTGCGGGGGCTTCCAGATGCTGGGCCGTGTGATCCGTGACCCCGCCGGAGTCGAGGGAACCGTGGCCGAGGCCGCCGGCCTCGGATTGCTCGACGTCGAGACCGATTTCGTCGCCGACAAGACACTTCGGCTGCCCGAAGGGCAGTGGTCGCAGACGCCGGCGGCCGGCTACGAGATCCACCACGGCCGCATCACCCGCGCCGCCGGCGTCGAGGAGTTCCTCGGCGGCGCGCGCACCGACACGGTGTTCGGCACGATGTGGCACGGCGCCTTCGAAGGGGACGCGTTGCGTGGGGTGTTCCTGCGTGCGGCGCTGGGCATGGCGGCCTCCGGGGCTTCGTTCCCGCGGGCCCGCGAACGCCGCCTCGACCTGCTCGGCGACCTGGTCGAGGCGCACCTCGACGTCGATGCGCTGCTCGACCTCATCCGCCGCGGAGCACCGGCCGATCTGCCGTTCCTGCCGCCGGGAGCGCCGTGACCCGGATCCTGCTGCTCGGCGGCACCGCAGAGGCCAGATCGCTGGCCGCGGTGCTGACCGGAGACGGTGTCGAGGTGACGACGTCGCTGGCCGGCCGGGTCGCCGACCCCCGGCTCCCGGTCGGCGACGTGCGCATCGGGGGCTTCGGCGGCGTCGACGGGTTACGTTCGGCAGCAGCGGAATTCGACGCCATCGTGGACGCCACCCACCCGTTCGCCAAGAACATCTCGGCCAACGCCGTCGCCGCCTGCACCACCGGCGAGACCCGGCGGCCGCTGTTGCGGCTGGAACGTCCCGGCTGGTCGGACCGCGCACGCGACTCCTGGCACTGGGTCGACTCCCACGAGCAGGCCGCCGAAACGGCGGCCCGGCTGGGCCGCCGTCCGCTGCTGACCGTCGGCCGCCAGGAACTCGCGCGCTTCGTCGCCGACCTGCGCGACCACGCGGTGCTGGCTCGCGTCGTGCAGGCGCCCGACGAACCATTGCCCGAACGGTGGGCGCTGATCACCAGCCGCGGCCCCTACGCACTGCCCGGCGAACTGACGCTGCTAGCCGAGCATCAGGCCGACGTCCTGATCACCAAGGATTCGGGCGGCGAGTACACCTGGCCCAAGATGGTCGCCGCCGAACAACTGGGCGTGCCCGTGGTCATCGTCCGCCGGCCGGCCCGCTCCCCGCAGGTGCCGACGGTGCACGACATCGCCGACGCCGCGGCCTGGGTGCGTGCACTGCCGAGGTCGCCCCGATGAGGATCCTGGTCACCGGGGGCGCCCGGTCCGGCAAATCCCGGCACGCCGAGGCGCTGCTGGCC
>NZ_JBSWXU010000160.1:0-11573 GCF_056160785.1 Mycobacterium sp. ABE4_509
TCTGCTGGGAAGCCGACTACCCGCACAGTGATTCGATGTGGCCGGGGGCCCCCGAGCAGCTGGCCGAGGTGTTCACCACCAACAACGTGCCCGATGCCGAGATCGACAAGATGACCTACGAAAACGCGATGCGCTGGTACAACTGGGACCCGTTCACCCACATCTCCAAAGAACAGGCCACCATCGGCGCGCTGCGCAAAGCCGCCGAAGGCCACGACGTCTCCATCCAGGCACTGTCGCATCACGACAAGGGAAGCCGGCAGGACGCCCTGCACGCCGCGGCACGCGGCAACTCGGGTGACTAGTCGGTCAGCGTGTAGCGGATCGGCAGGTGCTTGGGACCGCCGACGAAGATGGTGGCGGTGTGTTCGGGCGCTCCGGCAAGTTCCACCGACTTCAGCCGCGGCAGCAGTTCGGCATAGAAGCTGTTGATCTCCATCCGGGCCAGCGCCGCACCCAGGCAGAAGTGCACCCCGTAGCCGAAGGCGACGTGCTTGTTGGGGTCGCGTCCGACGTCGAAGGTGAACGGGTCGCTGAACACGTCCTCGTCGCGGTTGCCCGACGGGTAGGACAGCAGCAGTGACTCCCCCTCCGCGATCGGCACCCCGCGAACCACGGTGTCCTGCTGCGCTGTTCGCATGAACTCCTTGACCGGGGTGACCCAGCGGATCATCTCCTCGACGGCCAGCGGAAGCAGCTCGGGATTGCGCTGCAGCCGTTGCAGCTGGTCCTGGTTCTCGGCCAGCGCCTGAAGCCCACCGGAGATCGTCGCGCTGGTGGTGTCGTGTCCGGCGGTGGCGACGATCAGGTAGTAGGACACGGTGTCGATGTCCGACAGCGGCTCGCCGTCGATGCGGGCGTTGGCGATCGCCGACGCGAGGTCCTCGGTCGGCTGCGCCCGGCGGGCCGCGGTGATCTCGTTGAAGTAGGTGAACATCTCGACCAGTGCCATGCCCCGCTCTTCCAGCGTGGCTCCGCGCTGCATCTCCGCGTCGTCGGCGCCGAACAGCTCCTGGGTGTAGGTCAGCATGCGAGCGAAATCGGACTCCGGGATGCCCAGCAGCGACATGATCACGTAGAGCGGGAAGTTGACCGCGACCTCCTGGACGAAGTCGCATTCCCCGCCGCGGTCACGCATCTGGTCGACGAACGATTTGGCCAGCTCGTCCACGCGAACCTTCAGTGCGCGCATGGCTTTCGGGCGGAACCAGTCCGCGCCGATGGCCCTGACCTTGCGGTGCTGCGGGTCGTCCATGTGGATGAGCGTGCGCACGCCCATCGCCTCCTGCTGGGCATCGCCCTCAGCGGTGGTCAGCACCGGCCGCGGGAAGTTGGTGAACAGCGTGTTGTCCCGCTCGATGGCCATGATGTCGGCGTGCTTGGTGATCGCCCAGAACGGCCGGTAGCCCTCCACGTCGACCCAGGACACCGGGGCGTGGGCCCGCAGGTGGGCCAACGCCTGGTGCAGCCGCACTTCATCGGCATAGGCGGCCGGTTCGGCGAAAACTCTGGCGGCCTCGTCGGCAACTCGAACGCTCATCGGATCTCCTCTTCGGTCACGCGCCGCTGCGCAGGTCGGCCACCAGGTCAAGCACCGTTGCCTCGTCGACAGTGGCCGGAAAGCCCACCAGCACACGGTCGATCAGGCCGGCACACCTCGTCTGGATCTTCTTGACGACGTCCTCGACCGGGGCCACCACCGCGAACGCGTCCAGGATCGGGTCATCGATGAGCATGCCCATCTGGTCCCATTTGCCCTCTCGGGACAACCGGTGCAACTCGGTCTGCAGCTCACCCCAGCCGTGCAGTTCCAGCACCTTGCGATAGGCGGGGGTGGACGCGTAGAACGCGATCTGCTTGCGGGTGCCGACCGAGGCCGCGGCGACCTCGGCCTCGTCGCGTCCGGTCACCACGAACAGCGGGCAGGCCAACTGGAAATCGTCGCGGGCACGTCCGGAGCGCTCCAGTCCGCGCGACAGCGTCGGGATCGTCACCTCCCGCAGATAGCGTTCGGTGGTGAACGCGTGGGCCAGCAGGCCGTCGGCGACCTCGCCGACCATCTCGGTCATCCGGTCGCCCACCGCGGCGACGAAGACCTTGGGGTCGGCGAAGGAGTGCGCCGGGGGTACGAACATCGGCGTCATCAGCGTGTGGCTGTAGAAGTCACCGTCGAACGCCAGCGTGCTGCCGTCGCGCCAGCACGCCCAGATCTCGTGCATGGCCAGCACGAATTCCCGCATGCGCGCCACCGGCCTGCTCCACGGCATGCTGAAGCGCTTCTCGATGTGCGGCTTGATCTGCGAGCCCAGCCCCAGGATGAGCCGGCCCTGCGAATAGTCCTGCAGGTCCCAGCCGATCTGGGCCATCGTCATCGGATTGCGGGCGAACGCCACCGCGATGCTGGTGCCCAGTTCGATACTGGAGGTGTGCTCGGCAGCCAGCGTCAGCGGCAGAAACGGGTCGTGGTTGATCTCGGCCGTCCAGCAGCCGTCGTAGCCGCGCCGCTGCAGCGTGCGCGCCGCATCCGACACCGCGGCAAGCTGGCTGACGACGGCCGCATCAACCTTCAGGCCGCCTCCAGCACCCATGCTGAGCGACGCTACAGTAAGCAATTCAGTAAGGTCAACGTTGCACGCCGCGTCGTCGTCCAAGACAGGAGATGTTGATGGCCAGGACCGAGGATTGGCAGCAGACCCTCGAGGAACTCACGCGACGCCGAGGCCACTCCCGCGCCATGGGCGGTGACGAACGTGTCGCCAAGCACCACGGCAAGGGCAAACTGGACGCCCGGGGCCGCGTCGACCATCTACTCGACAAGGGGTCGTTCCGGGAGTTCGGCACCCTGGTCGGCGGCGACATCGCCGCCGACGGCATCGTCGCCGGCGCCGGCATGATCGGCGGCCGTCCCGTGATGGTGGGCGCCGAGGACTTCACCACGCTGGCGGGCAGCATCGGCCCGGGCGGCAACGCCAAACGCTACCGATTGGCCGAACTGGCGCTGCGCGACCGGATCCCGCTGGTGATGCTGCTCGAAGGCGCCGGTTTCCGGCCCAGCGGCGAACACTACGGCCGCACCCCCACCGACCTGCTGGCCCAGGCGCAGTGCTCGGGCAAGGTCCCGACCGTCAGCGGCCTGTTCGGGCCGTCAGCCGGGCACGGCGCGCTGGTCGCGCCGGTATGCGACTGGACGATCATGACCAATCAGGGCGCCATCTTCACCGCCGGCCCCCCGGTGGTCAAAGAGTCCACCGGAGAGGACATCACGAAGGAGGACCTGGGCGGACCGTCGGTGGCGCTGGCCAGCGGGGTGATCCACAACCTCGGGTCCGACGACGCCGCGGTGCTCGACGACATCCGCCGGTATCTGTCCTACTTCCCGTCCAGCGCCTGGTCGTACCCGATCTCGCTGCCCGCAGAAGAGTCGACCGGCCCGCGACCCACACCCGAGCTGCTCGACATCGTGCCGCGCGGCAACCGTCAGGTCTACGACATGCGCGCGGTGCTCGACGTGGTGTTCGACGACCAGAGCTGGTTCGAGGTGCAGCCCAAGTTCGGGCCGGCGATCATCTGTGCGCTCGCGCACCTGGGCGGGCATCCGGTCGCCGTGGTCGCCAACCAGCCCCGGGTGCTGGCCGGCTCGATCGACGCCGACGCCGCCGACAAGGCCGCGCATTTCATCACGGTGGCCGATTCGTTCCACCTGCCCATCGTGTTCCTCGCCGACAATCCGGGGATGCTGCCCGGGAGCCGGTCGGAGAAGACCGGCGTGTTGCGCAGCGGCGCACGCATGTTCGCCGCCCAGACCGCGGCGAACACCATCAAACTGCACGTGACGCTGCGCAAGGCCTACGGTTTCGGGTCGATGGTGATGTCGCTGCTCGGTTTCGACAATCAGAGCGCCACCTACGCCTACCCGGGAGCCACCATGGGCGCGATGAGCGCGGCGGCGCTGAGCCGGGCCTCGCACGCCGCCGAGGATCTCGAGGCGCGGCTGCGGCAGGCCGAGGTGGATGCGTCGTTCCGGTCGGCCGGACATCTCGGGTTCGACGATCTGATCCACCCCGAGGAGACCAGAGACGCGCTGCTCGACGGCCTCGAGCGGGCCCTCTACAGCCGCCAGGCGAATGCCGAACCGGTGGCCCGCACCGTGATCACCCCCTAGCCGTGGCGATGTCGGTGTGGTGGGTGGCGCTGAGCGCGACCCACCACATCACTCCGAAGCGCGGTAGGCGGCGATGATCGGCTCGAGTTCGGTGGGCGTCGCACCGTGCATGATGACCGCGTCGGCGCCGTAGTCGAACTCCTTGCGCACCCGATCGACGCACTGCTGCGCCGAACCGGTGGCCGCGGGCTCCATCCACTCGTCGGGGATCAGCGTCGCGATGTGCTCGATCTGCTCGGCGGTGGCCTTGTGGTCGATGCCTCCGGCGATCGACTGGACGACCGCGTCGTCGCGGAAGCGCTGCAGCACCGCCGGATCCCAGCCGTTGGTCTTGACCAGGAGGTCTCCGTAGCCCTGCAGATAGGTGGCCAGCCGGGCCACCGTCTTCTTCATCCGCAGTTCCTCGGGCAGGTGATCGCCGACGGTGGCGAAGCACGACCACACCCGCACGCTGGCCGGGTCCCGGCCGGCCTGCTCGGCCGCGTCCTTGACGGTCTTGACGGCCCGCTGCAGCGTCTCGGGGGTGAAATAGGTGTGCAGGATGACGTCGTCGAACTCGCGACCGCCCAGCGCGAGGGTCTTGGGCCCGAACGCGACGAGGGCCAGCCGGATGTCCTCGTTGAAGTCGGGATCGAGAAAGAGCAGCTGGTACTTGCCGATGGGGCCGTCGTGGTTGAAGATCAGCTCGCCGTGCCAGAGCTTGCGCATGACCTGGGCGAAGTCCTCCATCTGCGCCGTGGTGACCGACGAGACGCCGAATGCGCTGTACATGGCGGCGACCCCGCGGCCGAGCCCGAGGGTGAACCGTCCGCCGGAGAGCCGGTGCATCGTGGTGGCCCACGACCCGGTGATCAGCGGATGCCGGGTGTTGTGGTTGGTCGCCGCGGTGGCGATCTGCATCCGGCTGGTCACCGCGAGCGCCGCGCCGGTCAACGACGACGCCTCCTTGACGTTCCAGCGCTCGGAGATGAACCCGGTGCCGAACCCGAGTTCCTCGCCGCGGCGCGCCTCGTCCATCAACGTCGCCGGCCCCTCGCCGCCGGCGCCGGCCAACAGGTAGAAGCCGAGCTCGTCCAGGGTGCGCTCTGTCATCGTGCGGTCGCTCCGATCGGTTTTCTGCTCTTCGCGCGAGCGCTCATCATGTCCAAACTCCTTGCTTGTAGCCACAATTCCAGACTTCGGTGATCCGGCCGTCCACGACCCGGAAGATCTCCATGCTGCCGATCATGGCCTCGGCGCCGTCCTTGGCCCGCGTCGGACACTCGTAGACGATCGCCACATGTTCACCGTCGTCGCCGGCGACCACCAGGTTCAGATCGAAGCGGATCGACTCGAAGATCTCCAGGTAGTCGACGACGCGCTGCACCGCCTGGTCGTGGGTCAGTGTGGTCGACTCGCCGACTTCGTGACGGATCACGGTGTCACCGAGCAACTCGTCGGCCAGGGCGACGTCACGGGTGTTCCAGACCACCAGGTTGTAGAGCTCCACCACTTCGCGTGCGGTCCGGGTCATTCGAACACCTCCAGTGCGTCCGTCTCGTCGACGGCGGCTACCGCGCGAGCGGTGAGTTCCAGACACAGCGACCGCGAGCGTTCCGGCAGCCCGTCGAAACCCACCAGGATGATGACCGGCAGCAGCATCAGGTAGGCGGTGGCGAATCGGTAGTGGCGCCATGCGTCGTCGAACCGGTAGCTGCCCGGCTCGAGGCCGCCGAGGTAGTCGCGCAGCAACGCCTCGTCACGGCCCCGCCGCGCGTCGGCGGGCAGGCCCTGGGTGACCAGGTAGGCGATGTCGGCGGCGCCGCAACCGACCGCGGCCAACTGGAAGTCCACGACCTTGAGCCGGCTACCGTCGAAGAACATGTTGTCGGCCCGGATGTCGCCGTGCAGCAGCATCGAGCGTTCGGTCAGTGCGGTGAGCGCCTGGGGGGCCAGTTCGGCGAAGCGTTCGGCGAACCGGGCGACCCGGGGTGGGACGTCAGCGCCCGATTTGTCGCGGTATGTCTGCCACCCCGGCGCGAACGCCGGGACCAGCAGATCCCGTACCACCGATGTGGAGATGCTCGGGAAGTGCTGCAACACAGCACTGTTGGCCGGCTGAACCGACCACGCGTGCAGTCCCGCGAGGGCATCGACGGCAAGCCGGGCCCGGTCCAGCGACAGCCCCGCCAGATGGTCGGGGTTGTCCCAGCCGTGTAGGTCCTCGAGCAGCAGGACGAACTCGGCGCTGTCCTCGGCCTGTCGGGCCGCGTACACCTGCGGGGTCTGTAGCGGCGCCCGCCCGGCCACCTCGCTGTAGAAGGTCAGTTCCCGCCGGTAGCCGCCGAGCAGCTCCATGGCCCCGCGCGCCTCGGAATCGGCGGGCAGCTTGGCGATGACGGTGGGCGGTACGTCCGCGTCCCCGGTGAGGTGCAGCCGGTACAGCAGCGACGAGAACCCGGTGTCCAGGGCGATCCGTTCGGCGCGAACCCCGGTGACCGCAGCGCCCAGCACGGCACTGAGCCAGGTGGGGGTCAGCCCGTCGACGCCCGACGGCACCGGCGCCGCCGCAGTGCTCACGCCGGCCGTCGATCCGTCCGAAGTCACCCTTGACCTCCCGAAATATTTGACGCTGCGCAACTAAGTTAGTTGTCGCGCGTTTAATATGCAAGGGTGCCCTCCCCCGCCCGCGGGCTCTCCCAGCCCGAGCGTGTCGAGATCTCCGGGCGCCGCCTGGTCGAGGCGGCGGCCGCGCTGATCGTCGAAAAAGGTTGGGAGGCAACCACCGCCGCTGAGATCGGGCGGCGCGCCGGGTACAGCAGGGCCATGGTGCACGCCCGGTACGGCAGCAAGGACGCCATCCTCGATGCGTTCTTCCTGCACGAATACGTTCGCGAGCTCAGCCCGGAACCCGATCCGGCGGCCAGTGGACTGGACGAGGCGGTCGGCCACTTCGATCGGGTGCGGCACCTGTTCAGCGAAGACCGCGAGTTCCTGCGGGCGATGTTCGTGGCCACCTTCGAAGCGGTCAAGACCACCTCGCCGCTGCGGCCGCGGGTACAGGCGTGGCTGAACCGGGGCATCGACAAGGTCGAAGCCGGACTTCGCCGGGGCGTTGCCGACGGCTCGGTACGCCCGGACACCGACATCGAAAGAGCGACCGGCGATCTCAGCGCCGCTGTGTTCGGGTCTGCCTATCTGTGGATCGTCGGCGACTGCGGCTACGACCTCGACCGCGAACTGCGCTACATCCGTGACAGGTTCATCCGCGACTACGGGACGTCGGCCCGGGAACCGACCCGCTGAGGTCGCGCAGCCACCGCTCCGACGCCGCATGCACACCGCCGGCGAACAGGTGCCCGACATGACTGCCCGGGTGCCAGTGCAGCTGCCCGCCCCACCGGTCATGCAGCGCCACAGCGGGTTCCCGCCGGGCCATCTGGTCGTGCCAGGCCCCGACGATCAGCCGGCGCTGGGGCGGCGCCGACGGTTCGACCGACTGGTAGTCCACCGCCGACATCACCTGCTCGGCCGCGGGCGAGCCGAGCAGGTCCACCGTGTCGCGTACCGACGGCCCCCAGCGGCCCAGGTGCGCGGCGATCATGGTGTTCAGGCCGAAGATCGGCGTGTACACCGCCACCGCGTCCACCGGCTCCAGATGCGAAACCAGCCCGGCGACCGGACTGCCCATCGACACCCCGGACACCGCGATCGCACTCGCCTGGGGACGCAACCACCGCACGACAGCCCGGACCTCGGACACCGCACGCATCATGCCGGCCACATTGGCCAACGGATCCATGTTCGGATACGACGGCCAGGCGTGGCGCCGTACCCCGCAGCCGGGCTGCACGGTCAGCGCGACGTTGAAGCCGAGTCGCTCGGAGATGCGGCGCGCCCGGGCGAACAGCAGATCGATGGGCTGCCCCTGGCCGGCGCCGTGCACCCACACCAGCCACGGTTTGGGTTCCTCGCCGCTGCGGCACAGGTGCACGACGGCCGACGCCGGCCCGCCGAATCCCTCGGCGGCCAGCGACGCCGGCAGCCGGGGATCGTGGGCGAACGACATCTGTTCGTAGGACCAGCGCCCCAGTCGCTGCCAGCGCAAGGAGGTGATGCGCAGCGGCGCGGGTTCGGCGTTGGCTCCGGCTACGCCGAGCGCGGACAGTTCGGCCGCGGCAGCTGCGCACGATTCGGCCGTCCGCTCCAGCTTGGGTGGTGGCGCGGTGAGCGTCATGCCGGTCAGCGCCAGTTCGTCGAGCGCGACCTCGCCGAGTTGGCCCAGCCCCCGCAGCGACCACGGATTCCAGTCTTCGGATGCGGCGACGGCGCCGTGCGCGCGGGGCAGCACGCCGGCGAAGTCGCGGCCGATGCGCCAGATCCGCTCGGCGGGCTTCACGCGAGCTTGAATCCTGCGTAGCCCGCTTCGGCGATCTCGTCACAGCGCCGCCGGTACTCGGGGATGCCCGCGGTGTAGCCCATGTACATGCGCTTCTTGCCGGGAACGTTTCCGCCGTTGTACCAGGAACTGCAACTGGGGTGCACCAGCACGGTGGGCGCGACGATGGCGGTGGCCTCGTCGATCCACTCCTGCTGGGCCTCGGGCAGGGCTTCGATCGTGCGGTAGCCGTGCTCGCGCAGGTAACGCACACACGCTCCGATCCACTCCACGTTCTGCTCCATCGCCGCCACGAAATTCGCCGCCGCCGAAGGGCTTCCCGGGCCCTGGATGGTGAACAGGTTGGGGAAGCCGGCCACTGCCAGGCCCAGATAGCTCAGCGGCCCCTCCTCGGTCCAGAACTCGCGCAGCGACGCACCGCCCCGGCCCCGGACGTCGATCCGGTTCAGCGCACCGGTCATCGCGTCGAAGCCGGTGGCATAGATGATCACGTCGAGTTCGTGCAGTCCCTCCCCGGTCTCGATGCCGGTCGGACGCACCGACACGATGGGGTCTTCGCGCAGGTCGACGAGGGTGACGTTGTCGCGGTTGTAGGTCTCGTAGTACCCCTGGTCGATGATCGGCCGCTTGCAGGCGAAGGGGTGGCTGGGGGTCAGTGCCCGCGCCGTGGCCGGGTCCTCGACGATGCGGGCCACGGCCTGGCCGTAGAGCTGTGCGGCCATCTGGTTGGCCTCGATGTCGAAGAACAGATCACCCCAGTTCAGCGCGCCCATGATGCCGTCGGCCTCGACCGCATTCGCCCGTTCCTCGGCCGATGCCGTCTTCAACGGGGGCTTGACCAGCATCTCCAGCAGCACCGAGAACGCGCTCAGCCGGGCCGCCCCGACGGGGTGTTCGCGCTGGGCCGCGCGGATCTGCGGGTAGTTCGCCTTGAGCTCGTCGAGCTCGCCCGGCTCGAACGGGCGGACCTGCCACGGCAGCGTGTAGGCCGGTGAGCGCTGGAACACCGTGAGCTGCTCCACCTCCGGCGCCACCACCGGGATCAGCTGGACGCCGGTGGACCCGGTCCCGATGACCCCGACCCGCTTGCCGGAGAGATCGACCTCTTCCTCGGGCCAGCGGCTGGTGAACAGCGACCTGCCCGAGAAGCTGTCCATCCCCGGGATCGTGGGCTCCAGGGGTACCGAGAGGATCCCGGTGGCCGCGATGACGAACGGCGCGACGAAGGTGGCGCCGGCCTCGGTACGCACCGTCCATTCGGCGGCGTCGTCGTGGTAGGTCATCGCCACCACGGTGGTGTCGAACGAGATGTCGCCGCGCAGGTCGAGACGGTCGGCCACGAAGTTCAGGTATGCCTCGATCTCGGGCTGGGCGGGCATCGTCTCGGTCCAGACCCACTCCTGCTGGATCTCCTCGGAGAAGGAGTAGGAGTACTCGATGCTCTCGATGTCGCAGCGCGCCCCCGGATAGCGATTGAAAAGCCAGGTGCCGCCGACGTTGTGCGCCTTCTCCAGCACCCGCACCCGCAGGCCGAGCTCGCGTAGGTGGTGCAACGCATAGAGCCCGGAGAACCCGGCGCCGACGACGATCACGTCGTAGCGGGCAGTGTCAGCATCCATGTCAGCGTCGATCGTCAATGTTCCTCCGACCCGAGGTCCCCCGCGCCGGGGGGCTTGGCCAAGTTACTGTTTCCATTACAGTATCGCCGCCTGTAGCGGCTGGGTCCAGATCGGGTCAATCGGTGCCGTCTGTCCACCGCCCGGAGCGGGGTTCTCGTGACCCGGCCCGACCCGAGCACCGCCGCACCCTTTCTCGGCGGCTCCCGTAAGAGCTACAGTAATATTTTCCATTGACAGCCCGAGTCACCTGGGAGGCGCGGTGAAAGTTCCGTTCACATGGAAAGTCACCGGATGGTTCATGATCGGCTGGTCCGCCGAGTTCGGCGACAAAGAGGTGCGACCGCTGCGCTATTTCGGCGAGGACCTCGTCGCCTATCGCGACGAGGCGGGTGAGCTGCACGTCCTCGAGGCCCATTGCCAGCATCTCGGCGCCCACATCGGCCACGGCGGCAAGGTCGTCGGCGAGTGTGTCGAGTGCCCGTTCCACGGCTGGCGGTGGGGGCCGGACGGCACCAACCGCTACATCCCCTATCAGCCCGACCGGCCCAACCGCGGGCTGCGGCTACGTTCGTACCCGGTCGCCGAACAGTACGGCTGCGTGTTCATGTGGTACCAGCCGCAGGGCAAGGAGCCGCAGTGGCCACTGCCGGACATCTTCCACAAATTCCCGCAGTTCGAGACGGACCCGAACGCCTACTACCGGCCCTATCCGGAGTTCTCCAGCCGCGCCGACGCGATCCCGGTGCACCCGCAGATCGTCGCCGAGAACGGTCCGGACAGTTCGCACTTCCGCTACGTGCACGGCGCCACCGTGACGCCGGTGTGTCTGCACTGGGAGCACGTCGACGAGGAGTGGCGGTTCCTGACCGGCTGGCCCGACGCCAGCAGCGACGACCCCGACAAGATGGCGCTGCGCATCCACAGCCACTTCTCCGGGCTGGGCTTTGCGATGAGCGCGTTCGAGGGTTCGTCGAACCACCGGCTGATCTTCGCCTGCACGCCCGTCGATGACGAGGTGTCGGACATGTTCTACTCGATCTGGTGGCCGAAAGTGCCCGGCGAGACGTCCGACATTCCGCCGGACAAGGTGCGCGCCAAGGTCGAACGACAGTTCCTCAAGACGGTGTGGGAGGACTGCGACATCTGGCGCTACCAGAAATACATCGAGAATCCGCCGCTGGCGAAGGTGGACGCCAAGCCCTACATGGCGATGCGCAAGTGGGCTCAGCAGTTTTACGAGGTCCCGCCCGCCGGGACCCCGGCAGGCGCATGAAACCCGACCTCGCCACACTGGCCGCACCCGGCCACACCGCTGTGGTGACCCAGGAATGCCAGGGCGCGATCGTCGGACCCGACGCCGGGCTCGGCGCGCTGGGCGCCGAGGCACGCCGTGCGGCGCTGCCCAACATCGCCC
>NZ_JBSWXU010000161.1:0-11447 GCF_056160785.1 Mycobacterium sp. ABE4_509
GGTCCGGGCAGCAGCGCCGCTCGGTCGGTGCGCAGCGGGCGCTCGGTCGTGCCGGCACGGCGATGTCGCCCGAGGAGGTCGACGCGGTCGTGATCAACCTGGTCGACCGGATCACCCGGCGGATGCGGGCGGCGGGCCGCACCGGTCGCACCGTCGTGCTGCGGCTGCGGTTCGAGGACTTCGGCCGCGCCACCCGGTCGCACACGATGCCGCGGGCCACCGCAGCCACCGACACGGTCCTGGCCGCGGCGCGCACCCTGGTCGCCGGGGCTGCCCCACTGATCGCCGAGCGGGGCCTGACCCTGATCGGATTCGCAGTGAGCAACATCGACCGCGACGGCGCGCAACAGCTCGAGCTCCCCTTCGAAAACCGTTGTGACACCGCGCCGATCGACGGTGCGGTGGACCTGGTCAGGCAGCGCTACGGAAAGGCCGCGGTGCTGCGCGGCGTGCTGCTCGGCCGGGACGCCGGACTGGAGATGCCACTGCTGCCGGACTGACTAGGAGCCCGTCCAGTCCAGCAGTCGCTGCGCCGGCCAGGTGTTGACGATCCGCTCCGCGGGCAACCCGGCGTCCAGCGCGCGCTGGGCGCCGTAACCGAGGAATTCCAGTTGCCCCGGGGCGTGCGAGTCCGTGTCGACGGAGAACACGCAACCGATGTCCATCGCCAGTGTCAGCAGCCGCGTCGGCGGGTCGCGCCGTTCGGGTCTGGAGTTGATCTCGACCGCCGTCCCGTGGTCGCGGCAGGCGGTGAAGACCTTCTCGGCGTCGAACTTCGATTCGGCACGCAGGCCGCGGCCCCCGGTGACCAGCCGCCCCGTGCAGTGGCCCAGCACATCGGTGTGCGGATCGGCGATCGCCTTGAGCATCCGGCGGGTCATGGCCGCGGAATCCATCGCCAGCTTGGAGTGCACGCTGGCCACCACGATGTCGAGCCGTTCGAGCAGCTCGACCTCCTGGTCGAGTGAGCCGTCCTCGAGGATGTCGACCTCGATGCCGGTCAGGATCCGCATGGGGGCCACCACCTCGCGGATCTCGTCGATCACGTCGAGTTGTTCGCGCAGTCGGTCCGCCGAGAGTCCGTTGGCCACCCGCAGCCGTGGCGAATGGTCGGTCAGCGCGCAGTATTCGTGCCCGAGGTCGCGGGCGGCCAGCATCATCTCCTCGATCGGCGCGGAGCCGTCGGACCAGTTGGAGTGCAGGTGCAGGTCGCCACGCAGCGCCGTGCGGATCGGGCCGCCGCCGAAGTCCTCGGCGTCGGCGCGCAACTCGGCGAGCGCGTCGGGTTCGCGGCCGGCCCAGGCCTGGGCGATCACCGTCGCGGTCTTCGGCCCGATCCTGGGCAGGGTCTGCCAGCTGTTGGCCTTGCCGTGCCGCTCGCGCTGCTCGTCGGTGAGGGCTTCGAGCACGTCGGCTGCGTTGCGATAGGCCATCACCCGGCGCGGATCCTCGCGCGCGCGGTCCTTGTAGTAGGCGATCTGTCGCAACGCGGTGACCGGGTCCATGGACTCAGTGTCCCGGACCCGGACCACTGCGTGCGGGTCAGTTCTCGGCGTCGCCGTCGGCGGTGGCGCCCAGGGCTGCGCCGCAGGCCGCCGGATAGGTGGCTTCGGCGGGCACTCCCGTCATGTCCAGCACCTGCGCGAGTTCGGACTCGCCGATCGGGGCGTCCAGGTTGTACTCACCGTTGCCGTCGGCGTCGATCCCGTGCTCGACGACGGTGAGGTCGGCCAGATGCGCGATGGCGCCTTCCGGGACCTGGTCGGCCGGCAGGGTGCGGTCGTAGATCACCTGACCGGTGTCGTCAGCCACCGGGAAATCGTCGAGCGCCAGCCCGTTGCTGGGGTCGGTGTTGCCCTCGTTGGTCAGCGCGATGAAGATCGGTCCGTAGGCGGCCGACGCATCCACCGCCGAGAGCAGACCGTCGCCGTTGCGGTCGTCGGTCACGTCCTCGGCCGGGCCGGGACACACGAAGTCCCTGCCTTCGGCGTTTCCGTGGATGTGCTGGGCGTGCGGCTGGTTGGGGACCAGGCCGGACGCGTTGACCTGCATCCGGAGGCTGCCGTCGGGATTCGGCGTCAGCGTCGCGGTCCCGGTCGCATTGGTCCCGTTGAGCGCGAGCAGCGGGATCACCGTCGGCACGGCGGGCGGCTCGGGGGGCTCCTGGGCGGTGGCGGTACCGGCGCCGGCCAGCGGAAGCGTCGCGGCGGCGGCCGTGGCAAGTGCTGCCTTGGGTCGCATTCTGTCCTCCTCGATTCCGGTCGACCCCTGCGACGGGGTGACACCCGGACAGCTACCCGGTGACACAGCTGACAAACAGGTGGGAGGTCAGGGTGCCGGTCTAGAGTCGGCGAGATGCGCTTTGCGTTCAAGACCTCGCCGCAGAACACCGAGTGGTCCGACCTGCTGGCGGTCTGGCAGGCCGCCGACGAGATCGACGTGTTCGAGTCGGGGTGGACGTTCGATCACTTCTACCCGATCTTCTCCGACCCCGCCGGCCCCTGTCTGGAGGGTTGGGTGACCTTGACCGCGCTCGCCCAGGCGACCTCCCGGCTGCGTGTCGGGGTGCTCGTCACCGGCATCCACTACCGTCACCCCGCGGTGCTGGCCAACATGGCCTCGGCCCTGGACATCGTCTCCGGTGGGCGCCTGGAGCTGGGGATCGGCGCGGGCTGGAACGAGGAGGAATCCGGGGCCTACGGCATCGAGCTGGGCACCGTCAAGGAGCGCTTCGACCGGTTCGAGGAGGCCTGCGAGGTGCTGGTCGGGCTGTTGTCCCAGGACACGACGACCTTCGACGGCACCTACTACCAGCTCAGAGACGCGCGCAACGAGCCCAAGGGCCCCCAGCGTCCGCACCCTCCGATCTGCATCGGCGGCAATGGCGAGAAACGCACACTGCGGATCACCGCCCGGTACGCCGATCACTGGAATTTCGTCGGCGGCACTGCGCAGGAGTTCGCCCGCAAGCGCGACGTCCTGGCCGCACACTGCGCCGATGTCGGGCGCGATCCCACCGACATCGAGCTGTCGGCGCACGTCCGGATCGGCGCCGACCATGACTACGACAAGGCCATCGCGGAGGCTGCCGCGCTGGGTGAACAGGGTCTGGATCTGGCGATCATGTACCTGCCACCGCCCCACGATCCGCGGGTGCTGGAACCACTGGCCGTCAAGATCCGAGAATCGGGACTGACCAGCAAAGACAACTGACGATCACGAAAGAATAACGATCCGGCAAATATACGACTGCGCAACGGAATTCCGGCGGTCGCACCGGTTCGAGAGTTCGCTAGATGCCGTAGCGAAGCAGCTCGTCTGCGGTCACCAACCGCTCCGCCTTGGCGGGGAAGTCACGGCTCTTGACCGGGTGTCGGAACAGTAACCAGGCGATTCGACTTACTCGCGACCGGGTAATCGAGTTGATATACACGGTGATCACTCCTGCGGTGTGCAATAGCTGACCCGGGGAGCCACCTTACCGCAGCACCCTCAGGAAGTCATTAGATACCCATCGGCTGGCAAACTCCCGAAGGCACGCCGATGAATGATCAGATGTTTTTGGAGTGGCGCATGTGACTGAAGTGACGGATGTGGCGCGGATTTTGGGCTGCCGCCGACGAGATTGCAGCCAGGGTCGCGGGCTCTCACCCGGGTACAACCCTGCGCGCAAACTCGCCGAACCGATGAGGTTCTACCGCTACCGTCTGCTCTTCGCGCAAGCGCTCATCGCTGCGGAGCAGTGGTGGGCTTGATCGGCACCGGCAGCGCCGTGCGGCCCATCAGGTGGCGATCGACCTCGGCGGCCGCCGCGCGGCCCTCCGCGATCGCCCAGACGATCAGCGACTGACCGCGGCCCATGTCGCCCGCCACGTAGACACCGGGCACCGACGTCGCGAACGCCCCGTCCCGGTTCACGTTGCCGCGCTCGGAGAACTCGACACCGAGGTCGGTGAGCAGTCCCGGACGTTCCGGACCGGTGAAGCCCATGGCCAGCAGGACCAGATCGGCCTCCAGCACGAAGTCGGTGCCCTCGATCTTCTCGAACTTGCCGGCGTTCATCTTCACTTCGTGCGCCCGCAGGCCCGTCACCGTGCCGTTCTCGCCGACGAACTCCTCGGTGTTCACCGAGTAGACCCGTTCGCCACCCTCCTCGTGCGCCGAACTGACCCGGAACATCAGCGGATAGGTCGGCCACGGGGTCGAGTCGGCACGCGTCTCCGGCGGCCGGGGCATGATCTCGAACTGGTGCACACTGGCCGCACCCTGGCGGTGCGCGGTCCCGAGGCAGTCCGCCCCGGTGTCCCCGCCGCCGATGATGACGACCTTCTTGCCGGTGGCCGTGATCGGCGGCTGACCGTCTGCGTCGAGCACGTCATCGCCGGCCTGAACCCGGTTGGCCCACGGCAGATACTCCATGGCCTGATGGATGCCGTCGAGTTCACGGCCGGGAATCGGCAGATCCCGGCGCGCAGTCGCCCCGCCCGCCAGCACCACCGCGTCGAACTGCGAGCGCAGCTGTGCGGCGGTGATGTCCACACCGACGTTGACTCCGCTGCGGAACTCGGTGCCCTCGGCCCGCATCTGCTCCAGGCGCCGGTCGATGTGGCGCTTCTCCATCTTGAACTCGGGGATGCCGTATCGCAGCAACCCACCGATACGGTCGTCGCGTTCGAAGACCGTCACGGCATGCCCGGCCCGGGTCAGCTGCTGTGCGGCAGCCAGCCCCGCCGGGCCGGATCCGACCACGGCAACACTCTTTCCGCTCAGCCGGTCCGGCGGCGAGGGAACCACCCAGCCCTCGGCGAACGCGTTGTCGATGATCTCGACCTCGACCTGCTTGATGGTCACCGGATCCTGATTGATGCCCAGCACGCAGGATCCCTCGCACGGCGCCGGGCAGAGCCGGCCGGTGAATTCCGGGAAGTTGTTGGTCGCGTGCAGCCGCTCGATGGCGTCTCGCCAGCGCCCGGTGCGCACCTGGTCGTTCCACTCCGGAATCAGGTTGCCCAGCGGGCACCCGTTGTGGCAGAACGGGATACCGCAATCCATGCAGCGGCTGGCCTGCTCGGTCAGGGTGTCTTGGGAGAAGTCCTCGTAGACCTCTTTCCAATCGCGCAACCGCAGGTCGACCGGCCGACGGTGCGGGGTCTCGCGATGGGTGTACTTCAGAAAACCACGGGGATCAGGCACCGGCGGCCGCCATGATCGCCTCGTCGACATCCGCCCCGCGCTGTTCCGCATCGGCGATCGCCTGCAACACACGTTTGTAGTCGCATGGCATCACCTTCGTGAAGTGCGCCATCTCGTTCTCCCAATCAGCCAGAATCCGTTGTCCCACTGCCGAATCAGTGGCATCAACGTGCGCAGTGATCATTTCCCGGACATATTCGAGATCCTCGGGACCCATCTCCTCGAGCAGCACCATCTCCGGGTTGACGTTGTCGGCCAACGCATTCTGCGGATCGTGCACGAAGGTGATCCCTCCGGACATACCAGCGGCGAAGTTGCGGCCGGTCGGCCCGAGAATGATGACCCGCCCACCGGTCATGTACTCACACCCGTGATCGCCGACGCCCTCCACCACAGCGTGCGCGCCGGAGTTGCGTACCGCGAACCGCTCGCCGACCTGGCCGCACAGGAACATCTGCCCCTCCGTCGCACCGAACAGGGCGACGTTGCCGGCGATGATGTTCTCTTGGGCCACATAGTCGTCGGGAGCACCTTCGGACGGTCGGACCACGATGCGGCCGCCCGACAGTCCCTTGCCGATGTAGTCGTTGGCATCGCCGTAGACCCGCAGCGTGATCCCCTTGGGCACGAACGCCCCGAAGCTGTTGCCCGCCGACCCGTCGAAGGTGATGTCGATGGTGCCGTCCGGCAGCCCCTGCCCGCCGTAGGCCTTCGTCACCTCGTGGCCGAGCATGGTGCCCACCGTGCGGTTGACGTTGGTGATCTTGGTGGAGAATCGCACCGGGGTGCCGTGGTCGATGGCCTCCCGGCTCTGCGCGATCAACTGCTGATCCAGCGCCTTGTCCAGACCGTGGTCCTGGCGCGAGCTGCAGTACAGGTCCTGGTTCATGAAAGCGGACTCCGGAGCGTGCAGCACCGGCGCCAGATCCAGCTTGTGCGCCTTCCAGTGCGCGGCGGCCTGGGTGGTGTCCAGCGCGCCCACCTGGCCGACCATCTCGTTGACCGTGCGGAAGCCCAACTGCGCCATCAGCTCCCGGACTTCTTCTGCGATGAACATGAAGAAGTTCTCGACGAACTCCGGCTTGCCGGTGAAACGCTGGCGCAGCAGCGGGCTCTGGGTGGCCACACCGACCGGGCAGGTGTCGAGGTGACAGACCCGCATCATGATGCAGCCCGAGACCACCAGCGGCGCAGTCGCGAAACCGAACTCCTCGGCACCCAACAGCGCACCGATGACGACATCGCGGCCGGTCTTGAGCTGGCCGTCGACCTGCACCACGATCCGGTCGCGCAGACCGTTGAGCAGCAACGTCTGCTGGGTCTCGGCCAGGCCGAGCTCCCACGGTGCGCCGGCGTGCTTCTGCGAGGTCAGCGGCGTGGCCCCGGTGCCGCCGTCATGGCCGGAGATCAGCACGACGTCGGCGTGCGCCTTGGACACGCCTGCGGCGACGGTTCCGACGCCGTTCTCGCTGACCAGCTTCACGTGGATCCGGGCGGCCGGGTTGGCGTTCTTCAGGTCGTGGATCAGCTGAGCGAGATCCTCGATGGAGTAGATGTCGTGGTGCGGGGGCGGCGAGATCAGCCCGACGCCGGGCGTGGAGTGCCGCACCTCGGCCACCCACGGATACACCTTGTTGCCGGGAAGCTGGCCGCCCTCGCCGGGCTTGGCGCCCTGGGCCATCTTGATCTGGATGTCGGTGCAGTTGGTCAGGTAGTGGCTGGTGACACCGAACCGACCCGAAGCCACCTGCTTGATGGCGCTGCGCCGCCAGTCGCCGTTCTCCTCGGGGTCGAACCGGTTGACGGACTCACCGCCCTCACCGGAGTTGGACCGTCCGCCGAGCCGGTTCATCGCGATCGCCAGCGTTTCGTGGGCCTCGGCCGAGATCGAGCCGTAGCTCATCGCACCGGTGGAGAACCGCTTGACGATCTCACTGGCCGACTCGACCTCCTCCAGCGGAACCGGAGGACGCACCCCGTCGCGGAACTTCAGCAGACCCCGCAACGAGGCCATCCGCTCGCTCTGGTCGTCCACCAGGCGGGTGTACTCCTTGAAGATCTCGTACTGCCCGGTCCGGGTCGAATGCTGGAGCTTGAAGACCGTGTCCGGGTTGAACAGGTGGTACTCGGCGCCCTCACCCTGACGGCGCCACTGGTACTCGCCGCCCACCTCGAGTTCCCGGTGCGCCCGCTCGTCGGGCCGGTCGAGGTAGGCCAGCGCATGCCTGGCGGACACGTCGGCGGCGATGTCGTCGAGCTCGATCCCGCCGACCGGGCAGGCCAGGCCGGTGAAGTAGTCGTCGAGCAGGCCCTGGCTGATACCGATCGCCTGGAAGAGCTGGGCACCGGTGTAGGAGGCCAGCGTGGAGATGCCCATCTTCGACATCACCTTGAGCACACCCTTGCCCGCGGCCTTGACGTAGTTGGCCTTGGCCTTGTCACTGCTGATGCCGGTGATCACCCCGCGGTCGACCATGTCCTCGATCGACTCGAAGGCCATGTACGGGTTGATCGCCGCGGCGCCGAAGCCGACCAGGCAGGCCATGTGGTGCACCTCGCGGGCGTCACCGGCCTCGACGACCAGCCCGACCTTGGTGCGGGTGCGCTCCCGCACCAGGTGGTGGTGCACAGCCGACACCGACAGCAGCGAGGGGATCGGCGCCATCTGCTCGTTGGACTCGCGGTCGGAGAGCACGATGATGCGCGCGCCGTCCCGGATCGCGCCCGACACCTTGGCGCGGACGTTGTCGAGGGCCTCCTTGAGTCCCTGACCCCCGCGATTGACCGGGTACAGGCAGCGGATCACCGCGGCACGCATGCCGTGCTTGTGGCCGCGGATCTCGTGGTCGGGATCGACGCACATCAGCTTGGACAGCTCGGCGTTGCGCAGGATGGGCTGCGGCAGCACGATCTGCCGGCACGAGTCGGCGTCGGGGTTGAGCAGGTCACCCTCCGGTCCGATGGCACCCTGCAGGCTGGTGACGACCTCTTCGCGGATGGCGTCCAGCGGCGGGTTGGTGACCTGGGCGAACATCTGGTGGAAGTAGTCGTAGAGCATCCGCGAACGGGCCGAGAGCACCGCGATCGGGGTGTCGGTGCCCATCGACCCGAGCGCCTCGGCGCCCGACCGCGCCATCGGCGCCACCAGCAGGTTGAGTTCCTCGTAGGTGTAGCCGAACATCTGCTGGCGCAGCACCACGCGGTGGTGCGGCATCCGGACGTAGTCGCCCTGCGGCAGTTCGTCCAGGTCGAACAGGCCGGCGTCGAGCCATTCCTGGTACGGCTGCTCGGCGGCCAGTTCGTCTTTGATCTCCTCGTCGGAGACGATGCGCCCCTGGGCGGTGTCGACGAGGAACATGCGCCCCGGCTGCAGGCGCATCTTGTGCACCACGGTGGCCGGATCGAGGTCGAGCACGCCGGCCTCTGAGGCCATCACCACCAGGCCGTCGCTGGTCACCCAGATCCGGGAGGGGCGCAGCCCGTTGCGGTCGAGCACGGCGCCGATGACGGTGCCGTCGGTGAAGCAGACCGAGGCGGGCCCGTCCCACGGCTCCATCAGCGATGCGTGGTAGCGGTAGAACGCCCGCTGGGCGGGGTCCATCGACTCGTGGCGCTCCCACGCTTCCGGGATCATCATCAGCACCGCGTGGGGCAGGCTGCGACCACCGAGATGCAGGAGTTCGAGCACCTCGTCGAAGCGCGCGGTGTCCGACGCGCCGGGCGTGCAGACGGGCACGATCTTGTCCAGGTCGGCATTGGTTCCGAACACGTCGGTCTTGATCAGCGCTTCCCGGGCGCGCATCCAGTTCTCGTTGCCGGTGACGGTGTTGATCTCACCGTTGTGGGCCACCCGGCGGAATGGGTGCGCCAGCGGCCAGGACGGGAACGTGTTGGTGGAGAACCGCGAGTGCACGATGCCCAGCGCGCTGGTCAGCCGGTCGTCCTGCAGGTCCAGGTAGAACGCCTTGAGCTGCGGCGTCGTCAGCATCCCTTTGTAGACGAAGGTCTGGCCGGAAAGACTTGGGAAGTAGACCGTTTCGCGGCCGGGTCCGTCCTGGCCCGGGCCCTTGGTGCCGAGTTCGTGCTCGGCGCGCTTGCGCACCACATAGGCGCGGCGCTCGAGTTCCATCCCGGAGGCACTCGACCCCTTCCCGTCGCTGCGCTCGCCCAGGCCGAGGAACACCTGGCGGAAGGTCGGCATGGCGTCGCGGGCCAGCGCGCCCAGCGACGAGTCGTCGGTCGGGACGTCGCGCCAGCCGAGCACCTGCAGGCCCTCGGCCTCGGCGATCTTGCCGACGGACTCACAGGCCGTCGCCGCGTCCTTCGACGACTGCGGGAGGAACGCCATGCCGGTGGCGTAGCTGCCCGGTTCCGGCAGCTCGATGCCGTCGTCGCGGCACACGGCGCGCAGGAACTCGTCGGGAACCTGCAGCATGATGCCCGCACCGTCGCCGGTGTTCGGCTCGGCGCCCTGTGCGCCCCGGTGCTCCAGGTTGAGCAGTGCCGTGATGGCCTTGTCGACGATGTCTCGGCTACGCCGGCCGTGCATGTCGGCCACCATGGCCACGCCACAGGCGTCATGCTCGAACGCGGGGTTGTACAGCCCTTGAGCGTTGGGCGCCATTCCCACCTACCTTTTTCCATGCACACGCGCCGGTTCCGGACGCGTTACTGACGGCAACCGTCGACGAGAGCGTTAGCCGGTCTGGCGATGGAGGCACCTTCGTGCAGCACTGAACGATGGCCCTTTTTCCAATCGCCACAAGTGATGAAAACGATATGACAAAGGGCCCCTGACATGCCAACTTAGCCCAGCCTAACAAGTTTTGCCGGGCGGGAAGGCGCCGCGGGACGCCCTCGTCCGGGGCCCGGGTGAATAGCGTTGACGCGGTGACCATTTGACCCCGCCACACCCCGGGATGATCCGGCAGCGGGCGTATCGAGCAAACCGAGCACACTTTCTGATTGTTTGCCAGGTGGAAAAATTAATGCCTTGTAGTGCGGCTACGGCACTGCAGCGATTTGCGCAATAGTTGGGTGGATTCTTAGAGAATTGACACCGCGGCAGCCACCGGCCGCTGCGACGGGTCCGCGTCGCAGCGCGGCGGGACCGGGCGGCGGAACCCGCTGACCACCAACGGCTTTGCCCGGCTCGGCGCCGAACCCGCCGAGACCGGGCTCGCCCGGCCGGCCGCGGGGGTGAGATTGCTATCACTTTACCGCCCGGGGGTATCCAGCGGCCGGTACTGCCGTCAGGCTGCAGGGGTGTCCTACGCGCTGAACACTCCGCTCGGCCGGTTCGGGGTCGAGACGCTGGAAGAGTCCCCGGCCCGCTGCGTGGCGTCGGTGCCGGTCAACGCCCTGCTCAACCCCCTCACCGGCGGGCTGACGGTGGCTCCGCTGGCGCTGCTCGTCGACCATCTGGGCGGGTTGATCAACCATTGCCACCGCGGGCCCGACGAATGGACGGTGTCCAGCGAGTTGTCCCTGGAACTGGCTCCCGACGCCGTCGACGTCCTCGCGGCCCGGCCCGCCTCGCCGGTCACCGGGACGTCGCGGCAGCTGGGCCACCGCACGTCCGGGGCGCTGGGGCTGTGCGAGCTGTTCAGCGGCGACGACGTCATCGCCACCGCCACCGTGCGGTCGTTCTACATCTCGGTGCCGAGCACGCTGACAGCGTGGCCGGACGCGCCGGACGCTTCGCTAACCGGCCCGGCACTGCGGGATCTGATGGCGCTCGACATCGCCGAAACCGGCGGTGCGGCAACGATGTTGATCCAGCGGGACGACCCGGCGCTGAACAACAGCGTCGGCGCGGTGCATGGGGGTATCTCGTCGATGGGCCTGGAGCTCGCCGGCTCGGCCGAACTCAACAGGGGCCACGACGGCGCCCCGTACCGCACCGCGTCGCTGCGGGTGAACTTCCTGCGCCCCTTCCACGGCGGCACCGACGCGCACTACCTCGCCAGACCGCTGCACGTGGGGCGCAGCAGCGGTGTGGCCGAACTGCAGGCGGTGGGCGGCGACGGGCGGACGGCGATGGTCGGCCGACTGACGGCCTACCGCGGCCCGGCCGCCGCCCCGGCCCGCTGATATAGATCGAGGTAGTCCTTCTCAAATGCCTCCGGAGGTGTCAGGAAGGGATCTGTAACTGATTCCTTTCGGGGTCCGTGTGTTGACGCACGTGGACCGCCTGACACACCCCGGAGGTGTTGTTGTGTCTGTGCCTGTAGCTCCAGTCACGTCATCCACGA
>NZ_JBSWXU010000162.1:0-11421 GCF_056160785.1 Mycobacterium sp. ABE4_509
CACCGGTGGTCGCGCCGCCGGTCATCGTGCCTCCGCCGGTGATCGTGCAGCCGCGCTGGCCCGACTGGCGGCGGGGCGCCCCCGACTGGTGGCCCGACCAGCCCGAGGCCGCACCCGACGGCGACCAGGGCCAGGACGGCGACCAGGACCAGGGCAACGACGGGGGCCAGGACAACGACGGGGACTCCGAGCTGCCGACCCGCACGGTCGAGCCGACCCGCACCCAGACCTCGGCCCCGCAGCCCACCCGCACCCAGACCCAGGCTCCGCAGCCGACCCGGACGCAGACCCAGGCGCCGCAGGTTCCCACCGTGCCGCCGGTGCCCGGGATGGGATCCAGCGGCTCCGGCAGCGGCTCGGGCAGCAGCCGCGCGGGCAGCTCCAGCAGCGGCTCGGGCGGCAGCAGCCGCGGGTCCGGGGACTCGGGATCCTCCCGCGGCGGCTCCGGCCGCATGCCCGGCGACCTCAACGGCGACGGCTGTTTCCTGGTCTTCTGTCGATAGGGCGCACCCCCGCACCGCCGGGTGGTCACCCGCTGTTGGTCTGGCGCTCAGTGTCGCGTAGCGACCCGCTCATCGCGGCTGCCTATTGAAGGCGATATGCGATGCAGTGTGTTCGGGACGGGATACCTCGGTGCCACCCACGCCGTCGGGATGGCCGAACTCGGCCACGAGGTGATCGGCGTCGACGTCGACCCCGGCAAGATCGCCAAGCTCTCCGGTGGTGAGGTGCCGTTCTACGAGCCGGGCCTGCGGGAGATGTTGGCGCGCAACGTCGCCGCCGGACGGCTGCGGTTCACCACCGACTACGCCGAGGCCGCCGCGTTCGCCGACGTGCACTTCCTCGGCGTCGGCACCCCACAGAAGAAGGGTGAGTACGGCGCCGACCTGCGCCACGTCTACGCCGTGATCGACGCGCTGGTGCCGCAACTGCGCCGCGACGCCGTGATCGTGGGCAAGTCCACCGTGCCGGTGGGCACCGCCGCAGAACTCGGCGCCCGCGCCCGGGAGCTGGCCCCGGCCGGGCTCACCGTCGAGGTGGCGTGGAACCCGGAGTTCCTGCGTGAGGGACTCGCCGTGCAGGACACCCTGCACCCGGACCGCATCGTGCTGGGCGTGCAACCTGACTCCACCCTCGCCGAAGCCGCCGCACGTGAGCTCTACGCCCCGATCCTCGCCGACGGTGTGCCGTTCCTGCTGACCGATCTGCAGACCGCCGAACTGGTCAAGGTGTCCGCCAACGCCTTTCTGGCCACGAAGATCTCGTTCATCAACGCGATCTCGGAGGTGTGCGAGGCCGTCGACGCCGACGTCACCCTGCTCGCCGACGCGCTGGGCTACGACGCCCGCATCGGCCGGCGATTCCTCAACGCCGGCCTCGGATTCGGCGGCGGCTGCCTGCCCAAGGACATCCGCGCCTTCATGGCCCGCGCCGGCGAACTCGGCGCCAACCACGCGCTGACGTTCCTGCGGGAGGTCGACAGCATCAACATGCGCCGGCGTACCCGGATGGTCGAGCTCACCACCAGGGCGTGCGGCGGGTCGCTGCTCGGCGCCAACATCGCGGTGCTCGGCGCGGCGTTCAAGCCCGAATCCGACGACGTCCGGGATTCACCGGCGCTCAACGTCGCCGGAATGCTCCAGCTCAACGGCGGCACCGTCAACGTCTACGACCCCAAGGCGATGGACAACTCCCGCACCGTGTTTCCCACCCTGAACTACTCGACGTCGGTGCTGGAGGCCTGCGAACGCGCCGACGCCGTGCTGGTGCTCACCGAATGGGCCGAGTTCGTCGACCTCGATCCCGGCGCGCTGGCCGGCACCGTACGGGCCAAAGCCGTTGTCGACGGGCGCAACTGCCTCGACACGGCGCGGTGGCTGCAGGCGGGCTGGCGGGTCTACGCGCTGGGACGGTCCATCGGGGCGCCAGTCACGGCGTAGCGTCGCGGCATGACCGTCTATGCGCTGAACCTCTTCGACGTCGCCGACCGCGACGAGTACCTGGCCTATTCCAAGCGGTCCCCGGCCGAGGTCGCCAAGCACGGCGGCCGGGTCGTCGCGCTGGGCCGCTTCCGCGAGTCGGTCACCGGCGACATCGCCCCGCGCACCGCGCTCATCCTGGTCGAGTGGGACTCCAAGGACGCGTTCGACAGCTACTGCAACGACCCCGACCTGGCCGATCTGCACGCCCACCGGGAGAACGGATCGTCGTCCTACATCTGGCATCTGTTCGACCGCTTGGACGATCTGCGACCGCTGCTTAAGCTCGAGTGATGGCAGCCGATCGTCTTCGACAGCGAATCCGCTGGCTGGCCCTGCACGGCGTGATCCGCGGGCTGTCCAAGTTCGGCGCACGGCGCGGCGGCGACCCGCAGGCCAGGCTGATCGCCGACCCGCAGGTGCGCGCCGACCCCGCCGGGTTCGCCGACGAACTACGCGTCCGCGGGCCCGTGGTGCGCTGCCGGGCGGTGCTGATGACCGCCGACCACCAGGTGTCCAACGAGCTGCTGCGCTCCGACGATTTCCGGGTGTCCGCGCTGGGTGCGGGCCTGCCCGCCCCGCTGCGCTGGATCAATGAGAAGACCCACCCGGGGCTGCTGCACCCGATCGAGCCGCCCTCGCTGCTGTCGATCGAGCCGCCCGACCACACCCGCTGCCGCAAACTCGTGTCCTCGGTGTTCACCACCCGGGCGGTCACCGCGCTGCGGGACCGGGTCCAGCAGACCGCCGACCAGCTCCTCGACGACCTGGAAGCCGAATCGTCGCGCGGGGAGGTTGTCGACATCGTCGAGCGTTACTGCTCCCAGCTGCCCGTCGCGGTGATCAGCGACATCCTCGGGGTGCCGGAAAGCGACCGCCGGCACATCCTGCGATTCGGCGAGCTCGGTGCGCCCAGCCTCGACATCGGGCTGTCCTGGCGGCAGTTCACCGAGGTGCACGAAGGCCTGGTGGGCTTCAACACCTGGCTGACCGGCCACCTGGAGCGGCTGCGTGCCGACCCCGGCGACGACTTGATGAGCCAGCTGATCCAGGCCAGCCAGGCCTCCGATGAAGCGGCCCGCCTCTCCGAACGCGAACTGCAGGCCACCGCCGGTCTGGTGCTGGCCGCCGGCTTCGAGACCACGGTCAACCTGCTGGGCAACGGCATCCGGATGCTGCTGGACACCCCCGAGCACCTGGACACGCTGGCCGCCCGGCCGGAGCTGTGGCCCAACGCCGTCGAGGAGATCCTGCGGCTGGACTCACCGGTGCAGATGAGCGCGCGCTTCGCCCGCGGGGACGTCGAGATCGCCGGAACGCCTATCCAGCGGGGCGAACTGGTGGTCATCTACCTGGCCGGCGCCAACCGGGACCCGAAGGTGTTCGACGATCCGCACCGCTTCAACATCGAGCGCGACAACGCCGGAAAGCACCTGTCGTTCTCCGGAGGTCGGCACTTCTGCCTCGGTGCGGCGCTGGCCCGGGTCGAGGGAGAGGTGGGCCTGCGGACGTTCTTCGACAGATATCCGCACGCCCGGCTGGCCGGGCAGGGCAGTCGCCGCGACACCCGGGTGTTGCGCGGGTGGTCAACATTGCCGATCAGCCTTGGGACAGCGCGCGCCGCGATAGGTTCGTGACGTGGACTTCCGGGCAGCACTGCTCGAGCAGACACGGGCATTCGGCGATCTGGTCAGATCGGCAGATCCCGACACGCCCGTGCCGACCTGCGGTGACTGGACACTGGGCAAGTTGTTCCGGCACGTCGGCCGCGGCAACCGGTGGGCCGCCCAGATCATCAGCGAGCGCCGCAGCCAGCCGCTCGATCCGCGTGACGTGCCAGACGGCCGTCCCCCCGACGACCCGGACGCCGCCGACCAGTGGCTCAACCGCGGCGCCGAGCTCGTCATCGACGCTGTCGACCACGTCGGCCCCGAAACGCGGGTCTGGACCTTCCTCGGCCCGCGCCCCGCGGGCTGGTGGATCCGGCGGCGCCTGCACGAGGCGACCGTGCACCGTGCCGACGCGGCGCTCGCGCTGGGCGTCGACTACCAGCTGTCGGCCGAGCTGTCCGGCGACGCGTTGAGCGAATGGATCGAGCGCAGCTGCGTCGACCGGCGCCACCCACCCACGCTGGCCCGGGGCCAGTCCATCCACCTGCACGCCACCGAGGAGAAGCTGGGCCCGACGGGGGAGTGGACCATCGTCCACGACGAAGACGGCATCTGGTGGTCGCACAGCCACAGCAAGGGCAGTGTGGCGGTGCGCGGCCCGGTCACCGAACTGCTGCTGGCGATGGTGCGCCGCAAGTCGGCCGCCGAGGCCGGCCTCGACGTGTTCGGCGACGCCGCGGTCTGGCAGGGCTGGCTGGACAGCACACCGTACTGAGCGGCCTTTCGCCGGGCTGGGCGGCTGAACGCCTATGCTTCGCGAACATGACCACTTCCGAGATGGCCACCGTTCTTGCCTGGCACGACGCCCTCAACGCGGGCGATGTGGACACCCTGCTGTCGCTGTCCAGCGACGACATCGAGGTCGGTGACGCCCACGGCGCGGCCCAGGGGCACGCCGCGCTGCGGGACTGGGCCGAGAAGTTCGACTTCAGGATCGAACCCGGCCGGTTGTTCATCCACGACGGCGTCGTCGTCGTCGAGCAGCGCATCGTGTCGGTCACCGGCGAGTCCGGGCCGGGCGCCAGCGCGTTCCGGGTGGTGAACGACCACGTCACCTCCGTCTTCCGGCACGACGATCTGGAATCCGCCCTGGCCGCCACCGAGCTGACCGACGACGACCTTGTGAGCTGATGCGCGGCATCATCCTGGCCGGTGGGTCGGGAACCCGGCTGTACCCGATCACCCTCGGGACCAGCAAGCAACTGCTCCCGGTCTACGACAAGCCGATGATCTACTACCCGCTGTCGACGCTGATGATGGCCGGTATCCGCGACATCCAGGTGATCACCACGGCCCAGGACGCCCCGGCGTTCCAGCGGCTGCTCGGTGACGGGTCGGGCTTCGGCGTCAACCTCAGTTACGCGGTGCAGGCCCGGCCCGAAGGTCTGGCCCAGGCATTCGTCCTGTCCGCCTCCCACATCGGCACCGACTCGGTGGCACTGGTGTTGGGGGACAACATCTTCTACGGGCCGGGTCTGGGGACCGGGCTGCAGCGGTTCCAGAACGTGCGCGGGGGCGCGATCTTCGCCTACTGGGTGGCCAATCCGTCCGCCTACGGTGTCGTCGACTTCGCCGCCGACGGGACCGCGTTGTCGCTGGAGGAGAAACCCGCCGCCCCAGCTTCGCACTACGCAGTGCCGGGGCTGTACTTCTACGACAACGACGTCGTCGAGATCGCCCGCGGTCTGACGAAGTCCGCACGCGGCGAGTACGAGATCACCGAGGTCAACCAGGCCTATCTCGACCAGGGCCGGCTGTCGGTCGAGGTGCTCGCCCGGGGCACCGCGTGGCTGGACACCGGGACGTTCGATTCGCTGCTCGACGCCAGCGACTTCGTGCGCACCATCGAGCGCAGGCAGGGTCTGAAGATCGGCGTGCCCGAGGAAGTGGCCTGGCGGGTCGGCTTCATCGACGACGACGAGTTGGAGACCCGCGCCCACACCCTGCTCAAATCCGGCTACGGGCACTACCTGCTTGAACTGCTGAAGCGGTGACGGCGCTCGCGTCGGCGATCTGGTGGAAGACGTCGTCGAGAGCGCCGGCCAGTGAGGTGTTCTCGTCCTCGGCCCAGCGCCGCCACGCCAGGTCCATGACCGCCAGGGCCGCGACCACGACCGGCCGTGCGATGTCGGGACGTCCGGTCCGCTGGGCCAGCGCCGCGGTCAGGGCGTCTTCGTGGGCCAGCCGGCGCTGCACCAGCCGGGTGCGCAGGGAGGGCGTGGAGTTGATCATCCGCAGCCGGGAGCGTCGCGGTGCCGGGTCGTCGTCGACGTGGGCCAGCGCCCGGGCGAACGTGCGATGCAGCAGCTGCCAGGGATTCTCCCGGTCACCGGCGGGCAGTGCCGCCAGCACCGCGCCGTAGTCGATCGACGAGGCCTCGATGGCGGCGATGACGGCGTCTTCCTTCGAGCCGAAGTAGCGGAAGAACGTCGCGCGGGAGATTCCGGTCGCGCGGGCGGCTTCCTCGACGGTGACCTGGTCGAAGCCGCGTTCGGCGAAGACCTCGCTCAACGCCGCGGCGATCTCGGCGCGGAACGCGTTTCGCGCCTTCTCGCGCACACCGGCGGTCATGGTCATGAGGCTACCGCACCTCTGAGCCGGCGTATCCAGACTGATATCGTGACTCGACTCTGATACTGGATCTCAGCTCACAGTACGCAGCGTTTCCGTACGGCGGGGAGGGAGGATGTCGGCGGCAATGGCTCTCGCCGGTCTGTCACACGACGCCGCCGCGTCGACGACGCCCCCGGCCCGGCCGAACCGGGTGGTGGCGGCGCTGGCCTTCGCAGGTCTCGGCGCAGCGTTCACCCATACGATCCTCATCCCGATCCAGGCCGAGCTGCCCCGCCTGCTCGACACCTCCAGCAGCAACACCGCCTGGGTCATCACCATCACGTTGTTGGTCGCCGCCATCGGCACCCCGATCTCCGGCAGGTTCGGCGACATGTACGGCAAGCGCCGGGTGGTGATGGTGCTGCTCGGCGTGCTGATCACGGGCTCGGTGGTGTGTGCGCTGTCGCCGACTGTGCACACGCTGATCGTCGGCCGCGGACTGCAGGGCCTGGGGATGGGCGTCATCCCGCTGGGCGTTTCGATCCTGCGCGACGTGCTGCCCGCCGACCGGCTGGGTTCGGCGATCGCACTGGTCAGCGCGACGCTCGGGGTCGGCGGCGCACTGGGCCTGCCGCTCAGCGCGTTCGTCACCGAGCACTTCGAGTGGCAGATGCTGTTCGTGCTGGCAGCCGGGATCGGAGCCGCCGCGCTCGCGCTGGTCGTCTGGGCGGTACCGGAGAGCCCGGTGCGCACCGGCGGCCGCGTCGACGTGGTCGGCATCATCGGTCTGGGCACCGGGCTGTCGGCGGTGCTGCTGGCCGTCTCGCGCGGCAACGACTGGGGCTGGACCTCGCCGCACACGCTGGGCCTGCTGACCGGCGGCGCGCTGGTGCTGCTGCTGTGGGGCTGGCTCGAGCTCAGGATCGCCCAGCCGCTCGTCGATCTCCGGGTCAGTGCCCGCGGATCGGTGCTGTTGACCAACCTGGCCTCCATCGTGATGGGTTTCGCGTTGTTCTCCGCCCAGGTCGCGTTCCCGCAACTTCTCGAACTACCCACCGCCGTAGGCGGTCTCGGCTTGCCGCTGTTGCAGGCCAGCCTGATGCTCATGCCGTCGGGGCTGGCCATGCTCACCATGTCGCCGGTGGCCGGCCGGCTGCAACGACGGTGGGGGCCCAAACCGTTGCTGGTCGCCGGTGCGGGCGTGCTGGCCGTCGGCTACACCACCGCGGTGTCGGTCGACCTGACGCAGTGGCACATCCTCGCCATCAACGTGCTGATCGGGATCGGCATCGGGTTGGGGTACGCCGCCATGCCCGCGCTGATCATGCGGTCGGTCCCGGCGTCGGAGACCGGTGCGGCCAACGGGCTCAACACGCTGATGCGGGCCCTGGGCACCGCCACCGCTGCAGCCGTCATCGCCGCGGTTCTCGCACGCTCCCCGGAAGTCGTCGACGGTGTCGCGGTGCCCAGCGCAGACAGCTTCCACACGGCGTTCCTGTTCGGGTTGGGCGCCGCGGTTTTGTGCACCGTGCTGGCCGCCTGTATCCCGCAGCCCCGTGAACCGGCGGGCGACACCGAACCGCCGTCCGACGACAGTCACTGACGGAGTGCTCAGGCCGCGGTGATTCTCACCGCTCGGGACGTACGGAGGTGGTGGTGGCCAGCACGGCGGCGATGCCGGTGGTCAGCGGCACCGACAGGGCCAGCGCGATGCCGCCGACCGCCGAGCGGGCGATCTCGATCGCCACGCTCTCACTGGTCAGCACGTCGCCCAGGGAGCGGTTGGCGACGCTGAACAACAGCAGCAGCGGCAGTGCGCTGCCGGCGTAGGCCAGCACCAGGGTGTAGACGGTGCTGGCGATGTGATCGCGTCCCACCCGCATCGCGCCGACGAACACGCCGCGGCGGTCGGCGCCGTCGCCGAGGGCGGCCAGTTCGAACACCGCCGACGCCTGGGTGACGGTGACGTCGTTGAGCACGCCCAGCGAGCCGATGATGAACCCGGCCAGCAGCAGCCCGGTGATCGACACGTTGCCCATGTAGGCCGCCACCTGGTTGTTCTGGTCCTCGGACAGCCCGGTCAGCCGCGCCGACTCGATGGCGGCCCAGGACAATGCGGCGGCCAGCAACAGTGAGACCAGGGTGCCGAGCAGGGCCGCGCTGGTGCGCAGGCTGACCCCGTGGGCCAGGTAGATCACCGCGTAGAGGATCGCGGCCGAGGCCACCAGCGCGACGGGAACCGCGGGCGCCCCGTCGCGCAGCGCCGGCAGCAGGAACACCACCAGCACGCCGAACGCCACCACGATGCCGATCAGCGCCCGCAGACCGCGCCACCGGGCCACCGCGACCACGACCACGGCGAACACCGCGGCCAGCGCGATCAGCGGCCACGTCCGCTCGTAGTCGTAGAAGGCATAGCTGGTGGTGCCGGTCTCGTCGACCTGCCGGCTGATCCGGATGTCGTCGCCGGGGGCCAGGCGTGGCTGACCGGGACCGCCGCCGAACTCCAGCAGGGTCGAGGCGCCCTGATTGGGCCCGGATTCGATCGCGACCAGGGTGTGCACGCACGTCGCGCCGGTGCCCGCGGGGGCGGGGCGGGGATCGGAGGTGAGCACCCCGCCTGCCGACGGGCTGCCGCACGGGGCGGCACCGCTGGACAGCACCCGCCCGGACTCGGTGGTGACCGCTCCGCCGGCGGCGTTCTGGAACGGCAGCGGGATGTCGGCCTTCTGCCCGCTGGGCCACAGCAGTGCCGCACCCGCCAGCACGGCGACTCCGATGGCCACCAACAGAGCGACGACCAGCTTGGCGGCCAGCGGGCCGACCGGCGACGGGCCGCTCAGCGAGTGGGAGTGAGAGTGCGAGTGCGCCACCTCGACAGGTTAGTTGCCGCCGTCGGTGGACCGGAGGGCCTGCACCCGACGCCGAGCGTGACGATGGCTTCACGTTCGGCGCCGACCGTGACGATGGCTTCACGCTCGCCGCGGCGACGGGCCGCGGTGAGTGGCTACTGGCGGTAGCTGACCAGGAAGTTGCCCAGCCGCTCGATGGCGTTGGCCAGGTCGCGGGACCAGGGCAGGGTCACGATGCGCAGGTGATCCGGTGTGGGCCAGTTGAACCCGGTGCCCTGGGTGACCAGGATCTTCTCCTGCAACAGCAGATCGAGCACCAGCTGCTCGTCGTCGACGACGTCGTAGACCTCGGGATCCAGCCGCGGGAAGGCATACAGCGCGCCCTCGGGCTTCACGCACGACACCCCGGGGATCTCGTTGAGCTTCTCCCACGCGACATCGCGCTGCTCGAGCAGCCGGCCGCCCGGCAGCACCAGGTCCTCGATGCTCTGGTGTCCACCGAGGGCGACCTGAATGGCGTGCTGGGCGGGGACATTCGGGCACAACCGCATGTTGGCCAGCAGGCTGATGCCCTCGATGAAGCTGGTGGCGTTCTCCTTGGGCCCGGTGATCACCAGCCAGCCGGAGCGGTAGCCGGCCACCCGGTAGGCCTTGGACAGCCCGTTGAACGTCAGCGTCAGCACGTCGGGGGCCACCGAGGCCAGCGCGATGTGCTCGGCGTCGTCGTAGAGGATCTTGTCGTAGATCTCGTCGGCCAGCAGCATCAGATCGTGCTTGCGGGCCAGCTCGGCGATCTGGTCGAGGACTTCCCGGCTGTACACCGCCCCGGTGGGGTTGTTCGGGTTGATCACCACGATCGCCTTGGTCCGGTCGGTGATCTTGGATTCCAGATCGGCGATGTCGGGCTGCCAGCCCTGCGTCTCGTCACACAGGTAGTGCACCGGGGTGCCGCCGGCCAGCGACGTCGACGCCGTCCACAGCGGGTAGTCCGGCGCCGGGATGAGCACCTGGTCACCGTTGTCGAGCAGCGCCTGCAGCGTCATCGTGATCAGCTCGGACACCCCGTTGCCGAGGTAGACGTCGTCGATGTCGAAGCGGGGGAACCCCTCGACGAGCTCATAGCGGGTGAACACCGCGCGGCGCGCGCTGACGATGCCCTTGGAGTCGGAGTAACCCTGCGCGTAGGGCAGTGCCTGGATGATGTCGCGCATGATGACATCCGGGGCCTCGAAGCCGAACGGTGCCGGGTTGCCGATGTTGAGCTTGAGGATGCGGTGCCCCTCGGCCTCCAGCCGCGACGCGTGTTCGTGTACCGGGCCGCGGATCTCGTAGAGGACGTCCTGCAGCTTGCTCGACTGCGAGAACACACGCTGGCGCGAGTGCTGGCTGCTCGCCTGCCACGGTGCCGGATGGGTAGTCACGTCGACAATTCTCCCACGGTTGTCCAACCGATTTTCCCGCGCAGCTATCGGTAGGACACCGACAGGTTGGTGTACTCGACCCACGCGTCCTGGAAATCCTGCGGGCTCAGCACCGTCTCCAGGTGTGCCCCGACCGGCCGGAACAGGCTGGGATCGAGCAGCGCCAGGGCCGTCGACTGGTCCCAGAACATCGTGCGCCCGCCGTAGCCGGCCTCTTCCCAGGTGTCGACGGCCCACGGGCCAGGATCGTCGAGCATGATCTGTGCGACGGTGTTGGGCAGCCCGGCGGGCCCCAGCGCCCGCGCCATCGCCAGGGTGGGGCCGTAGACGGTTCCGGCGCATCCGGCCCGGTTCGGTGTGGTGTCGCATTCGCTGCGGGGAACGTCGACGAAGTCGTGGTCGAACTGCGGAAGCTGCTGGTGGAAGACCATCTCGCAGGACGGGTGATCGTAGAGGCAGTTGAACGACTCGCCCGCTTCCAGTTCGGGGTCGCCCTCCAGCGGCCGGCCGGTGATGACCACCCGGCCGATCTTGGTCCGGATCGCCGGACTGTAGTTCGCGAACGAGGAGAAGGCTCCCAGCAGCAGCACGTCCACCCGGTCGCATCCGGCGACGGCATCGGCCACCAGCGCGACGTAGTCGGCAGGCGCCGGGCCGGGCGGTGCCGCGCCGGCCGGGCTTCCGGTGGCCAGCGCCGTCGCGGCGAGCACCGCGACCATCAGAGCCGGCCACGGTGATCTGTACACCGCTAGATTCTGGGCGCGGCGGCTACCTCTTGCCCGGCCGACGGGCACCCTTGGCGATGCCCAGGCCCTTCACCGGCGGCTCGTCGCCGACGATCCGGGCCTCACCGTTGCCCGAATCACCGGCCGGTGAGGCCGGCTCGGGCTCGGCGCCGGTGTCGGCGGCCTCGGGTTCCGGCTCGGGTTCTGCGGCAGCTGCGGGC
>NZ_JBSWXU010000163.1:0-11402 GCF_056160785.1 Mycobacterium sp. ABE4_509
GCCGATCTGCTGGCGCTGGGTGCCGAGCCGGGCCAAGCGTGGGGGCGGCCCGGAGCTGCGGTGGATGAACACTCGGCGGCGTTTCTGCGGATGGCGCGCCGGTCCGCCGACTCCGGCACCGCTCTGGCGCAGCGCACCGAGGAACTGGCCGCCCAGTTGCGCGCCGAGGCCGCCGACCGGGCCACCGCCCGAGCGGAGCGGGCGTCGGTGTTGATCGCCGGGCCACTGGGTCTGTGTTTTCTGCCTGCCTTCGTCTGTCTGGGGGTCGCGCCGGTCGTCGCGGGACTCGCCGGTGACGTCCTGCAGTCGGGAGTCTTGTGACACGAAATGGAGAGGAAAGCAATGGTGAAACAGTGGATTCAAGCCTGGTTTCGAGGGCTGCGCGCACGGGTGCTGGTTCTCGCCGTCGCCGACGACGGGATGTCCACGGTGGAGTACGCGATCGGCACGGTGGCCGCCGCGGCGTTCGGTGCGATCCTCTACACCGTGATCACCGGCGACTCGATCGTCAACGCGCTGACGAACATCATCGCGCGGGCCTTGAAGACCAATGTGTAGAACGGGGCCCGGGCGAGGCCGACCCGGAATCCGGAATGGCCACCGCAGAAGCGGCTTTCGCGATTCTGGCGTTGGTGGCCACCCTCGTCGTGTGTGTGGCCGGGCTTGCCGCGGTGGCCGCGCAGATCCGCTGTGTCGATGCGGCCAGGGAGGCGGCCCGGCTGGCCGCCCGGGGCGACGAGGCCGCGGCGCTGCGCACCGCACGTGCGGTAGCCCCGACCGGAGCGCAGGTCGGCCTGCGTCGCGACGGTGATGTGGTGGTCGCTACGGTCAGCACGAAATCTGTTCTGCTGCCGGGTATTTACATCACAGCCGACGCGGTCGCCGCCACCGAGCCGACTGTCCGGTGAGCGGGGATCGGCCGGTGTCGTCGCGGTCGTGATGGTCGCGATCCTGGTGGCCGTCATGACCGGCGGAGCTCACCTCGGGGCGGCGGTGATCGCCCGCCACCGCGCGCAGGCCGCCGCAGACCTCGCGGCCCTCGCCGGAGCGTCTCTGCTGCCGGCAGGCCCCGGGCACGCCTGCGCACAGGCGGACCGGATCGCGCGCTCGATGAACACCCGCGCCGAGTGCCGCGTCGAGGGCTTGGACGTCGTCGTCACGGTGACAGCCCGAAGTGGGGGACTGCGCTGGAGCGGTCCGGCCACCGCGGTCGCCCGGGCGGGTCCGCAGCAGGGCGGCTAGTGCCTGGCGGCGCCGTTCTTGGCGGCACTGTTCCTGGCAGATCTGTCCCGGCGGGACAGATGCCTGCGGCTGTTGCCGCTCGGTGCCGGTTCGGCATCCAGACCGGCCGCGCTGAGCTCGTCGTCGGTGGGTACCCGCAGTGCGGACAGCCCGGCGTAGACACCGTTGCCGAGCTCGACGCGGTGCACCATCACGTGCACCGGCGTCCATCCGCCGTTGTGGGCGACCATCCGCAGCACCCCCGAGGTCGCACCGTGGGCGAATTCGGCGACCATCTTGGCCATGGTGGCTCGGTCGTCGGGGTGGATCGCCTCGGCGCTGACGATTCCGGCACGCCAGTCGAAGAACGGCGCAGGGTCGTCGAGCCACTTGAGCAGCGCCCAGTGGCGGGGGTCGACCAGTGCCCGGTACACCCCCGGCTCGGCCAGGCCCTCGACGATCTTCTGGGCGAGCAGCTCGTGCTGGATGCTCGAGCCCTCCCGGACGCTGCGCCAGTTCATCGCGCGGCAGATCATGCGTTCGGTGCCGTCCTCGGACACCTCGGGCATCGACCGGGCCACGAAGCCGACGGTGATCTGCTCGCCGCGGTAGTCGGTGACGTCCCAGGTGTTGCAGATGGACACACCCACCTGCGGCTCGATGACCATGCTGAGCACCTCGGCCTCGCTCGGCTTGAGTTCGCGGCGCGGCAGGTCGTCGGCGAACGCGCGCCCGTGCGTGGACTGCCGGGCCGGGTCCCAGCCGCCGACCAGCAGCGACTCCCGGGTGTCGGTGGCGGTGCCGGAGGTGAGGTCCCAGATCAGCGAGCCGACCGTCGGGCGCGGCGGTGGCTCCTCGTCGGGGGCTCCCAGCCAGATGTGCACACCGTGGATGCGGCCGTCGGACATCTGAACCACCTCGGTCCGGATCACCCGGTCGTTCTTCGGTGTGATGCTGGTCAAACCGTTGCCGGCGCGCACCGTTTCGCCGATCGCGGTCTGGATCGCCATCAGGTGGGGATTCCTTCGCAGAAAGGTGCTGACAGGCACCAGGTCCTTGGTGTGGGCCCCCTGCGCGACGACGGCGGGTTCGTCGCCGAGCGTCTCCACGAGCATCCAGTCGTGGGTCATGACCGATATCGTACCGAGCGGTCGACCGTCTCCGGCCCGTCATCGGGCAACCGGTTGCCTACCGTCGGCCGGCCAACTCCCCGAGCACCAGACGCAACACCTGCAGGGCCCCGTCCTTGTCGAGCGGGTCATTGCCGTTTCCGCACTTCGGCGACTGCACACACGACGGGCATCCAGCGGGGCACTCGCAGGCCTCGATCGCTTCTGCGGTGGCGGACCACCAGCGACTGAGCATGCGGAACCCGCGCGCGGCGAAGCCCGCACCCCCGGGGTAACCGTCGTAGACGAAGATGGTCGGCAGGCCGTCGACCGGGCCGACCGCAGTGGAGACCCCGCCGATGTCGCTGCGATCGCAGCTGGCGATCAGCGGAAGCAGTCCGATCGCAGCGTGCTCGGCAGCGTGCAGGGATCCTGGGATGCGCAACGGGTCGATTCCGCAGTGCTGCAGCGCTTCCGGAGTGATCGTGCACATTGCGGCCATCGTCTCCAGAGTGCGGGTCGGCATGTCGAGTTCGACGAAGTCGATCACCTCGCCGTCGATCCGCCGGCGAAGGTAGCCGGTGACGGTGTTGCTGACCGACACCGGCACCAGCCCGGCGGTCACCGGTCCGTACTCGCGACGCTCACCGGTGCCGGTGACCGCGATGTCGGTCAGTTCGCGCGCGAAGGTGGTGTAACCCGGGTCCTCGCTGTGCACGAACGCGATTCCCGCTTCGAGGTCCAGGGAGTCGACCACGTAACTCTCACCCTGGTGCAGGTGGACCGCGCCCGGGTGCACCGACGCCGGTGCCTGTCCGGCTCCGGCACTGCCCAGCATCCGTCCGGTGTCGGCCTCCAGGATCGCGACCTGCCCGCCCGTGGCGCCCCGGATGTCCACCGCGGGATGTGGATCCACGCCCGGAGCCGGGAAGTACCCGGTCGGTCGCCGGCGTAGCAGGCCGTCGTCGACCAGGGTGGCGGCCACTTCCTCGGCCTCCCACGTGCGTACCTCGGCGTCGGTCAGCGGAACCTCGGCGGCTGCGCAGAGGAGCTGGGGGCCGAGGATGTGCGGGTTGCTCGGGTCGATCACCACCCGCTCGATCGGCTTGTCCAGCAGCGCTGCCGGGTGGTGCACAAGATAGGTGTCGAGGGGGTCGTCGCGGGCGATCAGCACGATCAGTGCACCCTGTCCGCGCCGGCCGGCCCGCCCGGCCTGCTGCCAGAAGGACGCGACTGTGCCGGGGAAACCCGCCAGCACAACGGCATCCAGGCCGGCGATGTCGACTCCCAGTTCGAGTGCGTTGGTGGTGGCCATGCCGCGCAGCTCGCCCTCGGTCAGGGCGCGCTCGAGCCGGCGCCGGTCCTCGGCGAGGTAGCCGGCCCGGTAGGAAGCCACCTGCTCGGCGAGTTCCGGTGCGGTGTCGGCCAACCGGGCCTTCGCGCCCAGGGCGACGAGCTCGGCGCCCCGGCGCGACCGCACGAACGTCAGTGTCCGGGCCCCCTCCGTCATCAGATCGGCCATCACCCGGGAGGCTTCGGCACCGGCCGAACGCCGCACCGGAGCACCGTTCTCCCCGATCAGGTCGGCCAGCAGTGCCGGTTCCCACAGGGCCACCGTCCGCGCGCCCTGCGGGGATCCGTCCTCGGTGACCTCGGTCACCCGCTGGCCGATCAACTCGGAGGCGGTGGTGGCGGGTTCGGCGGTGGTCGCGCTGGCGAAGACGACGGTTGGGCCGGCCCAGTCGCCGGGGGCGTTCGGCGCGTAGCGGGCGCACAGACGCAGCAGGCGGCGCAGCACCATCGCCACATTCGAACCGAAAATTCCCCGGTAGTAATGGCATTCGTCGACGACGATGTACTGCAGGTGGCGCAGGAACACCGCCCAGCGGGTGTGGTTGCGCAACATCGACAGATGGATCATGTCCGGGTTGGAGAAGATCCAGCGTGATCTCTCCCGGGCGAATCGGCGCACCTCTGCGGGGCTGTCGCCGTCGTAGGGGGTGGGGCAGGCATCGGCGAGCGCCGGAATCGCGGCGGTCAGTTCGGCCGCGGCCCGCAGCTGGTCGTGCCCGAGCGCCTTGGTGGGAGACAGATACAGCGCCCGTGCGCGCGGATTCTGTGCCAGCGCGGTCAGAATCGGCAGCTGGTAGGCCAGCGACTTGCCCGAGGCGGTCCCGGTGCTGAGCACCACGTGGTGCCCCGCGTGGGCGAGTTCGGCGGCGGTGCGCTGGTGTGACCACGGTACCTCGATTCCCCGATCCCGGAAGGCCTGCAGTAGATCTGGGTGGGTCCAGTTCGGCCACTCCTGTGTGCTGGCCCGTCGTGGCGGCAGATCGGCGACGTGGCGCACCGGGTGCTCGCCGACGGCGGTCCCGTCGACGGCACCGGCCAACAGCTCACGGCCGAAGTCGGGTATCGGATCTGCGCTGCCGTCGGTCACCGATCACCTCCCTGGATTTGGCCGTTGGACCTCTCCGAGCCCGGCCTCGGGGACCGGCCGGGACATGTCGCACGTGAATTGTTCACTACGTGATGGCGTTGAGACTGTCGCCGCAGGCCGGAACGTGATTGACTACTTGCGGTCGCAGCTTCTGTGTTCGTGTCTCAACACTCGCAGGAACGACGTTGCGATCGCGGTTCCTGCGAGGGTTGTAGGTCGGGTCGAGTTCCGAGCACTCCACGAAGGTATGGCGGTCGGAACGGGCCCGGTCTGCCGAAAGACGGTGGATCGCACCCGGTGAATACAGAGAAGGAAAGTACGAGAGATGCCACAGGGAACTGTGAAGTGGTTCAACGCGGAGAAGGGGTTCGGCTTCATCGCGCCTGAAGATGGGTCGGCGGACGTGTTTGTCCACTACACGGAGATCCAGGGAAGCGGATTCCGCACCCTGGAGGAGAACCAGAAGGTCGAGTTCGAGGTAGGCCAGAGCCCCAAGGGCCCGCAGGCCACCGGCGTTCGGACCGTCTGAGTCAAGCGACCAACCGAAGACCACCGAGCCACCGGCTCGAAGGATTACTGAACACCCCCGCATCATCCGCAACGGACGGCGCGGGGGTGTTCCCTTTCCGGGGGTCTTTCGTGGGTCTTCCCCGGGTCCATGCGGCCTGGTGACGCTTGTGCAGGGCTCTGCTGGCCTAGTGTCGGTGCTGTGAGCCAGCTGTCCTTCTTCTCGGCTGAGTCGGTGCCGCCGGCGATCGCCGATCTGACCGGGATTCTGGCTGCTTCAGGCCAGGTCGTGCTGGTCAGCGGCGCCCAGGGGCAGACGGCTCGGCTGTCGGTGGTGGTCGATCGGATGTGGCGGGCCGAAGGGCTGGCCGAGATGATCACCGATGCCGGCCTGGTGCCGGAGATCGTGCGCACCGAGGAGGACACCCCGTTGGTGCGCACGGGCCTCGATGCCCGGTTGGTGGGGATCGCCGAGCAGTGGACGCGGGGGGCGGTCAAGACGGTGCCTGCGCAGTGGCTGCCGGGCCCCCGGGAGCTGCGGGCATGGATTCTGGCCGCGGGCACCCCGGAGGCCGACCGCTACCTGCTGGGGCTGGATCCACACGCGCCGGACACCCACTCGGCCCTCGCCTCGGCGATGATGCGGGTCGGGATCGCACCGACGCTGATCGGTACCCGAGGGACCCATCCGGCGCTGCGCATCAGTGGTCGGCGAAGGCTATCGCGCCTGGTAGAGAACGTGGGGGAACCCCCGCGGGGAGCTGAGGCGTTGTCTGGTTGGCCGCGGATCTAGCCGGTCGGCGGAGCTGCGCCACGGTAGGGACGGTTTGCGTCGGCAGGTCCGGGGTGCGAAATTGTCAGTTGCCGAAGCGCCTGGCGTGGTTACATGCCGTGCGCGGGCAGCAGGAGAAGTGGAGCTACAACAGTGGGCCAGATTGGTGGCTGACGGGGACCGCGGCAGCGGGGGTAACCGAGGTGTCCGGCGACTCGTCATTGTCGAGTCGCCGACCAAGGCGCGCAAAATCGCCGGCTACCTCGGGTCTGACTACGTCGTCGAGTCGTCTCGCGGGCACATCCGTGACCTGCCCAGGGCCGCGGCGGACGTGCCGGCCAAGTACAAGTCTGAGCCGTGGGCACGGCTCGGGGTCAACGTCGACGAGGACTTCGAGCCGCTCTACATCGTCAGCCCGGACAAGAAGAGCACCGTCGCCGAGCTGAAGGACAAGCTCAAGAACGTCGACGAGCTCTACCTGGCCACAGACGGCGACCGTGAGGGCGAGGCCATCGCCTGGCATCTGCTTGAGACGCTCAAACCGCGCATCCCGGTCAAGCGGATGGTGTTCCACGAGATCACCGAGCCGGCCATCCGGGCCGCTGCCGAAGACCCACGTGACCTGGACAACGACCTGGTCGACGCGCAGGAGACCCGCCGCATCCTGGACCGGCTCTACGGCTACGAGGTCAGCCCCGTGCTGTGGAAGAAGGTCGCGCCGAAGCTGTCGGCCGGCCGGGTGCAGTCCGTGGCGACCCGGATCATCGTGCAGCGCGAGCGGGAGCGCATGGCGTTCCGCAGCGCGGCCTACTGGGACGTGACCGCCGAGCTCGACGCCAGTGTGTCGGATCCAGCCGCGTCTCCTCCCAGGTTCACCGCCAAGCTCAACACCGTCGACGGACGCCGGGTCGCGGCCGGCCGTGACTTCGACTCACTGGGTGCGGTCAAGAAACCCGACGAGGTGCTCGTCCTCGACGAGGCCGGGGCCCAGTCGCTGGCCACCGGGTTGCGCGGCGCGCAGCTCTCGGTGGCCTCGGTGGAGCAGAAGCCCTACACGCGCCGTCCGTACGCGCCCTTCATGACCTCGACGCTGCAGCAGGAGGCGGGGCGCAAGCTGCGCTTCTCCTCGGAGCGCACGATGAGCATCGCGCAACGGCTGTACGAGAACGGCTACATCACCTACATGCGTACCGACTCGACGACCCTGTCGGCCAGCGCTGTGGAAGCCGCGCGGAACCAGGCCCGCCAGCTCTACGGCGAGGAGTACGTGCACCCGACGGCGCGGCAGTACACCCGCAAGGTGAAGAACGCCCAGGAGGCCCACGAGGCCATCCGTCCGGCCGGCGACGTGTTCGCCACGCCCGGCCAGTTGCACGCCCAACTCGATACCGACGAGTTCCGGCTCTACGAGCTGATCTGGCAGCGCACCGTGGCCTCGCAGATGGCCGACGCGCGCGGCACCACGCTGAGCCTGCGCATCGCCGGCACGGCGTCCAGCGGTGAGCAGGTCGTGTTCAACGCCAGCGGTCGCACCATCACCTTCCCCGGCTTCCTGAAGGCCTACGTCGAGAGCATCGACGACCTCGCCGGCGGGGAAGCCGACGACGCCGAGAGCCGGTTGCCGAACCTGACCCAGGGGCAGCGGGTCGACGCCAAGGACCTGACCGCCGACGGGCATGCCACCTCTCCGCCGGCCCGCTACACCGAGGCGTCGCTGATCAAGGCGCTCGAAGACCTCGGCATCGGCCGGCCGTCGACCTACAGCTCGATCATCAAGACGATTCAGGACCGCGGCTACGTCCACAAGAAGGGCAGTGCGCTGGTGCCGTCCTGGGTGGCGTTCGCCGTGATCGGCTTGCTGGAGCAGCATTTCGCACGGCTGGTGGACTATGACTTCACCGCGGCGATGGAGGACGAGCTCGACCAGATCGCCGCGGGACTCGAGCGGCGTTCCAACTGGCTGTCGAATTTCTATTTCGGCGGCGAGCACGGCGTGGACGGCTCCATCGCCCGCGCCGGTGGGCTCAAGAAGCTCGTCGGCGGCAACCTCGAGGGAATCGACGCCCGGGAAGTCAACTCGATCAAGCTCTTCGACGACGCCGAGGGGCGCGCGGTCAACGTCCGGGTCGGGCGAAACGGCGCCTATCTCGAGCGGATGATCACTGATCCTGACGCCCCGGACGGTCCGTTGAAACCGCAGCGCGCCAACCTCAAAGACGAATTGACCCCCGATGAGCTGACGCTGGAACTGGCCGAGAAGGCTTTCGCGACACCACAGGAGGGGCGCTCGCTGGGGGTCGACCCCGAGACGGGCCACCAGATCGTCGCCAAGGACGGCCGTTACGGCCCCTATGTCACCGAGGTGCTGCCCGAGCCCGAGGACGGCGACGACGGCAGCGCGGGCTCGGGTGCCAAGAAGGGCAAGAAGCCGACGGGGCCGAAGCCGCGCACCGGGTCGCTGCTGCGCTCGATGGACCTCGAGACGGTGACCCTCGACGACGCGCTCAAGTTGTTGTCGCTGCCGCGGGTGGTGGGTGTCGACCCCGACAACGGTGAGGAGATCACCGCCCAGAACGGTCGCTACGGCCCGTATCTGAAGCGCGGCACCGATTCCCGTTCGCTGGCCACCGAGGATCAGATCTTCGACATCACCCTCGACGAGGCGCTCAAGATCTACGCCGAGCCCAAACGTCGCGCCGGGCAACGTGCTTCGGCCCCGCCGCTGCGGGAGCTGGGCAACGATCCGGCGAGCGGCAAGCCGATGGTGATCAAGGACGGCCGGTTCGGCCCGTACGTCACCGACGGGGAGACCAACGCCAGCCTGCGCAAGGGCGACGAGGTGGCCTCGATCACCGACGAGCGCGCCGCCGAGCTGCTGGCCGACCGGCGCGCCCGGGGGCCGGTGAAGAAGAAGGCGACCAAGAAGGCTTCCGCGAAGAAGGCGCCGGCGAAGAAGAAGGCCGCCAAGAAGGGCAGCTGAGCCCGGCGGCTCAGCGGGTCAGATCGACCTCGTCGGCGCGTACCAGGTTCACCGGACGGGCCAGCTGGGTGGGTGCGGTGCGTCCGCGCAACTCGACGATCTCGCCGACATCCCAGCACAGCGCCTCGGCGTCGAGTGCGTCGCTGACCGCGACCGCCGAGGCCAGCACGTGGCCCTTCTCCAGCTTGGCCAGCTCGGTGAGCCGGGCTGCCTCGTTGACCGGGTCGCCGATCACCGTGTACTCGAAGCGGGCCTGGGCGCCGATGTGTCCGGCGATCGCCCGGCCCGCCGACACCCCGATGCCGAAGTCGGTCTCGCCGAGTACCCGGATCAGTTCGTCGTGCAGTTCCCGGGATGCGGCCAGCGCCGCCCCGGATGCGTCGGGGTGCTCGATCGGGGCGCCGAAGATGGCCAGTGCGGCGTCACCCTGGAACTTGTTGACGAAGCCGCCGTGGCGGTTCACGGTGTCGACCACCACCCGGAAGAAGTCGTTGAGCAGGTTGACCACCTCGGAGGCGGGGATGGTCGCCGCCAGGTGGGTGGAGCCGACCAGATCGACGAACAGGACCGCGACCTCGCGTTCCTGGCCGCCGAGTTCGGTGCCCCGTTCCAGCGCACGGCGGGCGACGTCTTCGCCGACGTAGCGGCCGAACAGGTCGCGTAATCGTTGTCGTTCGGCCAGGTCGCGCACCATGTCGTTGAACCCGGCCTGCAGCAGGCCGAGCTCGCTGGCGTCGTAGATCTGCATGTGGGCGTTGTAGTTTCCGCGTTGCACCTCACCGAGGGCCCAGCGCAGCTGGCGCAGCGGGTCGGCGATCGACATCGCCACCAGCACGGTGCTCGACAGCCCGATCACCAGCGCGACGATGGCCAACAGCAGGATCGTGGTGACCAGCCGGTCGGCCGGGGCGGTCAGGATGGAGAACTCGCTGGCCACCAGGGCCAGCACGATCGCCAGCACCGGCACCCCGGTGGACAGCACCCAGGTCAGCACCTGGCGCAGGATCACCCCGGGAGCGCGGAACGTCTCGGGGACGCCGCCGCGCAGCGCGGCCACCGCCACCGGCCGCAACACCCGCTCGGACTGCAGGTAGCCGATGATCGCGGTCGCGGTGGCGCCCAGACCGGTGGCCACCGCCACCACCGGGGCCGACTTGCTGGCCACCGGCCAGCTGGCCACGATGAACACCACCGAGCCGAGCAGCCAGTTGGTGGCGCTGATCAGCGACCGGTAGAACGGCATCTTCAGCGCCCGCATGCGGGCCACCTCGGTGTCGGCCGGGTCCCGGTCGCCGAGCAGCATGTCGCGACGCTGCCAGCGCATCACCGGGATCAGCATCCGCAGGGTGAAATAGGACGCCACGGTGAACGACACGAACAGATAGGCCAGGAAGATGGCCAGGTTGTAGGTGGGCAGATCCTGGAGCTGGATGCGGTCTTCGGGTGGGAGCCCGAACCGCAGGAAGCCCAGGACCAGCAGGGCGCCGATGATGTCGGCCTGCAGCATGCCCAGCGTGAACACCGGCCACGGGGTGCGCGCGACCCAGCGGGCGAATGCACTGATTCGCCCGATCGGGATCGCTTCTGCGGCCATTCGTTCACCGTATCGGGCGCGGCTGACGGCGAGGGGGCGGCTGGGACGGACGTGTCGGTTCGCAGCACTACTGTTATCGGCGATGACAGGTGTTTTTTCGCGTCTGGTGGGCCAGCACGCGGTGGAGGCTGAGCTGATGTCGGCCGCCCGCGCCGCGCGCGGTGATTCCGCTCACAGCGAGGCCGCCGAGACGGGCGTTGCGGGCGGCACCATGACCCACGCGTGGCTGATCACCGGCCCGCCGGGGTCGGGCCGGTCGGTCGCCGCGTTGTGTTTCGCCGCGGCGCTGCAGTGCACCTCCGACGGGCCGCCCGGTTGCGGTGAGTGCCGGGCGTGCACCACCACGATGGCCGGAACCCACGCCGATGTCCGCCGGATCATCCCCGAGGGGCTCTCGATCGGGGTCGACGCGATGCGCGGCATCGTCCAGATCGCCTCCCGCCGTCCCGGCACCGGGCGTTGGCAGATCGTGGTGATCGAGGATGCCGACCGGCTGACCGAGGGCGCGGCCAACGCGTTGCTCAAGGTGGTCGAGGAACCGCCGCCCTCGACGGTGTTCCTGCTCTGTGCGCCGTCGGTGGATCCGGAGGACATCGCGATCACGCTGCGGTCCCGCTGCCGTCATGTCGCGCTGGTGACCCCGTCGGTGGACGCCATCGCACGGGTGCTGGTGGACTCCGACGGGCTGTCGGAGGCCGACGCCGCCTGGGCCGCGTCGGTCAGCGGGGGGCACGTGGGGCGGGCCCGGCGGCTCGCCACCGACGAGCAGGCCCGGCAAC
>NZ_JBSWXU010000164.1:0-11394 GCF_056160785.1 Mycobacterium sp. ABE4_509
GAAGTGGGAATGACACTAACTGGAAGGGTCCCCATACCACCCGGGCCCGCAACGGTTTTGTTTTTCTTTTCTGTTTTGTCGTTGCTTTTCGTCCCTTTCACCGCCCGTTTTGTCCCCGTTCCCCCCCCCCACGCCGAAATCACCGGGAGGAGGCCGCCAGGGCGAGGACGTCCTCGGCCGTTGGCGGACTGGCCGGATGGTGCGACAGGCACCACGGCGCGACGATGCGGTGGAACGCCTGCCCTTCGGTGGCCAGGTAGAAGTTGCCCGCCCGCAGCCTGCTGATGTCGTTGACCAGCCCCCCTTTGGCGCGCGCCATTTCGCGGGCCGACTCGATCTGGGCCGGCGCGTTGAGTAGGCCGTAGAACTGGGTGGCGGCATTGCCCGGGATGCTGTTGTCCAGCGCTTTGGGGTGCTGGGTGGCGAACACCAGGCCCAGACCGTACTTGCGGGCCTGCGAGGACAGCGCCAGCGTGCTGCGTTTGCAGGCGGTGAATCCCTTCGACGGGGCCAGCGTCTGCGCTTCGTCCATCACGAGCAGCCCACCCAGCGGGCGTTCCCCGGCCGGATTTCGTTTGATCCACGCGAACAGCGCCATCTGCAACTGGTTGACGAAGCTCTGGCGTTGCTCCTCGGAGGTCAGCCCGATCATGCTGATCACCGACACCCGGGCGCGGTAGCCGTCGGCCGGGGTGAGCAGCACGCCGGGGTCGGCCGGGGTGCCCGAGCCGCCGAACAGCGGATCGTTGACCATCGCGGCCTGCAGGTTCTGGGCGAGGTCGGCAGCGATCCTGCGGCCGTCGGCCAGGCCGCTGACGTCGTCGGGCAGGTCCTCGAGCAACCCGATGAACCCAGGCAACGTCGGCGATTCAGTTCGTCCGTAGTGCTGCAACGCTTCTCGTAACACCGCGCGAGAGCGGGTGGCCTTCTGGGTCTGCCCGGAGATCAGCGCCCGCGGCTCCAGCGCCGCGCATGCCGACTCCACCGCGTCGTTGAACTCGTCCGGATCGTCGAGAACGCTGGCGAAGTCGGGCAGCGGCTGGAACGCCAGCGGGCAGCCGTTGTTGCGCCGCGGCGTCCAGATCCGCACGTCGGTGTCCTGCAGATACTGCGCAGATCGGGCGTCGTCGGAGCGACGCCACCCGTCGGGCCGCTGCGGCCAGGCGGTACCCAACCTCGACAGGTCGTGGTTGGGGTCCAGCACGATGGACGACACGCCACCCAACGCGCATTCTTCGACGAGGCGGCGGATCAGCACCGTCTTCCCGGACCCGGATCCGGCGAACACGGCGATGTGCTTACGCAGCGCCGACAGCTCGACCGTGACCGGCTCATCTGTGTGCAGGTCGCGACCCAACGGAATCGCATGCTCGGGCATCTCGACCGGCGCATCCTCGACCGGCTCGGGCTCGGGTGTGGCAGGCTCGACCGCCGGGCGCGGCGCCTCGAGCTCGCCATCGGTGGGCGCGTATTCGCCACCGAGCGCCTGGCGCAACAGCAGCAGCCCGTGGGCCGGACGGTGGGCACGCAGCCAGCCGGGCAGATCCGGATGGTCATCGGCCATCAGGTCGCGCAGCGCAATCATCGTGCGCAGGTCGTCGTCGCTCAGCGCGAGGGTGCGCGCACCGGCAGCATGGACCTCCTCGATCAGCGCGGCCGTCTTCGGGCCCGTCGGCCACGGGGTGTTGCGCAGGAAGAACAACTGACGGCGATCCGATCCGGCACGCAACCCCGTTGCCGTGGCGGCCTTCTGGACGCGGCTCTGCGCCGACCGCGCGTTGCTCGCTGAAATCGCCCGGAATGCCCAGTGCCGTTCGTCGTCGGTGACAGCGTCCAGGCTCTGCCGGAGCCGGCCGTGCAGTACGACGTGCGCGCCCGGTGGCGGGTCGCACACGAACGCCGGATCCCCGTCGCGCTCAGCGATCCACGCCGCGAGAACCGCTCCCAGCAACTCCGGCACCGTGACGTCCTCGCCTTCGTGGTCGAGGGCGGCCGCCGGTACCGCGCGGCGCCGGTACTCGGCGAAGTCGCGATCGAGCTTCGACGTTTCGGCGGTACTCGCCTCGGCCGGTTGGGCTTCCCAGGCGGGCGAGCGGTCGGAGGCGAGGCGCTCGAGTTCGACGACGTCGCCGTGGCGCAGGCATTCCCGCACGTGGGTGTCGGCCCGGATCAGCAGCTGCCGGGGTGTGTAGTCGCGGGCGTCCTCGAACGCGGACGCCAGGATCGGCCAGCTCTGATAGGGCGGGTGAAACCCCACCGAGGCGTAGCCGGCGCCGAACCGCCGTTCCAGGATCGCTCGGCCGACCCCCGCGGTCGGCAACGGGGCCAGCGGGGCGGTCACCCGGAACCGATCAGCGACGCTGGCGGTGGCCCGGTGCTGCACGCTCTCCCACACTGCGGGCAGGCACGCCACCACCGACACCGTGCGCCGAGTGGTCTGGCGCAGCGCCATCAACCCGTGCGCGACCTCCTCGAGCACGCTGTCGCCGCTGTGGTCGGCTTCGCCGGTGCGCGCCATCGACTGGGCCAGCAGCGTGTCGATCTGGTCGATCGCGAGCACCGCCGGGCCGGCCACCGCCACCAAGCGGGACAGGTCACGCACACAGTCCTGGGCCGACTGCGGCGAGCTGCGCAGCCCCCAGCGGGCGCGGTCATCGCTGCCGATCTCGTCGCTGTCCTGCAGATAGGCCTCGCCGATGTCGTGGGCGGTCAGGTCGGCCGCGCCCAGCAGCACCAACGCCCGCAACACCTGATGACACCGCCGCACCGGGTCTTTGCGCGCGGTCACCAGCGCGTTGACGAAACAGTTGAGGGTCTCGGGTTCGAGATCGTCGTCGCCGATGATGGCGCGCCGGTCGGCCCGCGAGATGTGCGCGATCGACGACAGCTCCCACAGCAGGTCTTTGAGCTGGGTTTCCCGTTCAGCACCCGGCCGCCCGAGACTTTCCAGAACGCCGTTGCGCACCGACTCCCAGAAGCTCGCCGCGTCGAGCAGTTCGATGACGAAGAAGTATCCGCCGCCTGCCTGCACGCGCTCGCGGATCTGTCCCAGCAGGTGGGTCTTACCAGAGCCGGCCTGCCCGCGGATCACGACGCCCAGCGGCGTCGACGCCGGTTCGCGCAGGGCGTCGCCGAACGCGTCGAGCACGTCGTCGATGGCGTATTCATTGAGGCCGCTGACATGGTTGGCCTGCGTGCGCCACAGGTCGTCGGAGGTGGGCGCCCAGGTCAGGCGCAGGGCGGCGAGTGCGTCGCGCTGTGCGGTGTCCATCATGGTTCGATCGCGATCAGGTGTTTGGGGCGGTCACCGATCACCACCGCAGCAATGCGGTCGGCGTCGGTCAGCGTCTTCTGGTCCTCCTCCGGGATCAGGGTCACCCCGCGAGTGCGGAACAGGGTCTTGAGCGCGACGTCGACGTCGTCGCGAGCCACGTCGAGTTCGGTGCGCAGCAGGGCCAGCGGTACCCAGCCACCGGGCCGGGTCGCGAGCCGATGGTAGGCCGACCGGATCCGGTCCTCGACACTGGTGGGATCGGTTTCCTGCCGGTTGTCAGCGGGCCAGAACACTTCGCCCAGGCTCAGGTCAGACCGCTGCAGGTAGCGGTCGAGGGCACCGAGCACGGTGTAGAGCGCCTTGGCCGGGCCGGTGGACCGCGGCGGGGGCCCGGCGGTGACGATGTCGCGGCACAGCGCCCAGCCGCGGTCGGTCAGTTCGTGGACGTATCGGCGGTTGACCCGCTCGGATTCGATCAGACCGAGCCGGTTGAGCTTGTCGCGGCCGGGCTTGTCCAGCGCCGGGCCCAGCACGGCGAGCTCCGGGTTGGGCACCGGCCGGGACTCGGCCATCAGCACCATGAGCACGGCTCTCTCGGTTCCGGTCAGATCCGTGGGCGTCACACTCACATAGCCAACTTAACGGCGTGCGGCAGGATTGCGTTCGGCATGGTCGACGGTGAGGACACTCCAGGGACGTCGCGGCGCCCGCACATCGTGCGGCTTGCGCTGTTCGCGACGGTCCTCGGCGGGCTGTTCTATCTGGTCGCGGTGCAGCGTGTCATCGACGTGGAGTACGTGCGCGGGTTGGTCGCCTCGACCGGCCCGCTGGCGCCGCTGACGTATGTGGTGGTGTCGGCGCTGCTGGGCGCGGTGCTGGTGCCCGGGCCGATCCTGGCTGCGGGCAGCGGTTTCCTGTTCGGGCCGCTGGTGGGGACGTTCGTGACGCTGGGTGCGGCGGCGGGCACGGCCGTGCTGGCGAGCCTGGCGGGCCGCCGGGCCGGTAGGGACAGCGCCCGGGCGCTGCTGGGGGCCGAGCGCGCGGCGCGTGTCGACGAGCTGATCGAGCGGCGCGGATTGTGGGCGGTGGTCGGGCAGCGTTTCGTCCCCGGTGTCAGCGACGCGCTGGCCTCCTACACGTTCGGGGCGTTCGGGGTGCCGGTGTGGCAGATGGCGGTCGGCTCGCTCATCGGGTCGGCTCCGCGGGCGTTCTCCTACACCGCGGCGGGTGCGGCGATCGGCGAGTTCTCGGCGCCGCTGGCGATCGCCGCGGTGGCGGTGTGGTGCGCGACGGCGGTGATCGGGGCGTTCGCCGCGCACCGCGGGTGGCGGGCGTGGCGGGCCCGCCGCTGAGGTCGTCGCCGCGGGTAACCTCGCCTGCCATGGGCATCGTCTGGACCGACGAGTTCCGCCACGCCCTGGATCTGCTGGCCGCTGGCAGCCACGCCTTCGTCACCGGGAAGGCGGGTACCGGTAAGTCGACGCTGATCCGGCGGTTCCTCGCCGAGACCGACCGCAATGTGGTGGTGGCCGCGCCGACGGGGATCGCCGCGCTGAACGTCGACGGCTACACGATCCACCGGCTGTTCGGATTCCGCAGCACCACCACGCTCGACGACATCGGCCGGGACTACCGGCCGGGGCGGTTCGCCAAGACGCTGGCCGCGCTGCAGACGCTGATCATCGACGAGGTCTCGATGGTGCGCGCCGACGTGTTCGACATGGTGGCCGCGGCCCTGGCGCGCTTCGGCCCGCAGCCGGGCAAGCCGTTCGGGGGTGTGCAGATCGTCCTGGTCGGTGACCTGTACCAGTTGCCGCCGGTGGTCGGCGAGCACGACAGCGCTTTCTTCGCTGGGCGAACCGCGCGCTACGAGACGCCCTATTTCTTCTCGGCTCGCAGCTTCCGCCGGGACGACTTCCCGACGGTGTCGCTGAGCACGGTGTTCCGCCAGCTCGGCGACGACCGGATGACCGCTATCCTCAACGAGATTCGGGAAGGTGTGCTGCTCGGGCACGCCCAGGAGCAGCTCAACGCCCGCGCCGACGCCGGCTTCGTACCGCCCGACGACGAGTTCTGGCTGACCCTGGCGCCGACCAACCGGCTCGTCACCGCACGTAACCGCCAGCATCTCGACCGGCTTCCCGGCGATGAGATGGCGCATCGTGCAAGGGTTTCCGGCGATCTTTCGCTGTTCGACCCGCCGGTCGAGGAGACCCTGCGGTTCAAGGTCGGTGCGCAGATCATGATGCTCAACAACGACCAGACCGACCGCTGGGTCAACGGTACCCTCGGCCGGGTCACCGGTGTCGGTTACGACCGGCACGGCGCGGTGGTCGAGGTCGAGTTCCACGACGGCACCTGCGCCGAGGTCAGCCCGTTCACCTGGGAGGCGACCCGGCCGGTCGCCTCCGGCGGTTCGCTGACCCGCGAGGTCGTCGGTTCCTACACCCAGCTTCCGTTCAAGCCCGCCTGGGCGATCACGATCCACAAGAGCCAGGGCCAGACGTTGGACCGGTTGGTCGTCGACCTCACCGGTGGCATGTTCTCCACCGGGCAGCTCTACGTCGCGCTGAGTCGCTGCACGTCGCTGGCCGGCCTGGTGCTCAAGAGGCCGGTGCTGCCCAGGGATCTCAAGACCGACCGGCGCATCGCCCGCTTTCTGCGCGGCTCGGCCGGCCACCGGGGCGTGCGCCGCTTCTGCGCGATCGGGATGCTGACGGTGGGCGAGGAGGGCCGGATGTCGCGCCCCAGGCCGGTGGAGTTCGCGGTGGCCTTCGACGACGGCACCGCGGTGTCGACGCTGATCAACCCGCAGCGCGACCTTGCCGATGCCCGGAAGGCGTTCGGAATCAGCGTGTCCGACGTGTTGCTGGCCCCGACGTTGGGTGAGGCGTGGGCGGTGATCGCACCGATGCTGGCCGGCTGCACGCCGGTGGGTCCCGGGGTCGACGAACAGCTCGGCCTGATCGACTTCGAGCTCAAGCGGCTGGGTTACGTGACGGCGATGCCGCTGGGGGTCGAGCTGGGCTCGGTGCCGGTGTCTGGGTCGACCGCGCTGCAGCGGGCACGACGGGCGCTCGAGGCGCACACCGGCACCGATGCCGACGACGGAGCCGGCGCCTTCGACGAGCCCGAACCGGCAGCTTCGATGTCGGGGCTGTTGGTCAGCCGCGATGACGCGGTGGCCACGCCGGCGGCCGATCATCTGCCCGCGTTGTCGGCGCTGTTGCGGGTCAGCCGCGACGTGGGCGCGGTCCTGCTCGGCACCGCGCCCGCCGGCGGCGGCACCGATGCGGGGTGGGATGCCGCGGCCCGCCGGTCGGTGGTCGATCAGTTGCGGGCAGCGGTGTCCCGGGTGCGGCTGCCGCCGGAACTGCTCGACCGGCTGAGCGCGGCCGAGAACCTCTTGGGCATCGAGATATCCTCCGGAGCAACTTTTCTCGAAACTGACCGGATCGAGGAGGTGCTGGTTTCGGGCGCGCGGATCTGCTTCACCGGGACCGCGCAGGATTCCGCGGGGCGCGTCGTGGAACGCCGGGAGATGGAGGAGTTGGCCCGATCGGCGGGTCTGGCCCCGGTCGCGTCGGTGTCCAAGACGCGGTGCGATGTGCTGGTGACCGCGGAGGCCGGCACCCAGTCGGGCAAGGCGCGCAAGGCCCAGGAGTACGGCAAGCCGGTGTTCGGCGCGGACGAGTTCCTCTCCTGGCTCGCCGCCCGCCCGCTGCCGTAGTCGGCGGGTGCGATCATGGCGGGGTGTCCGGGTCTGTGTCCAACGCCTTCGCCTCCGACAACGCCGCGCCGGCGCATCCCGCGGCCCTCGACGCGCTGCACCGGGCCAATACCGGCTCGATGGCGTCCTACGGGGCCGACCCCGTCACCTCCCGCGCCGCCGAGGTCGTCAGGAACGCCTTCGACTCCCCCGGCGCCGAAGTGCTGTTCACCTTCACCGGCACCGCCGCCAACGTCATCGCGCTGGCCGCAGCCGTGCGGCCGTGGCAGGAGATCCTGTGCAGCGACATCGCGCACGTGCTGGTCGACGAGGCGGGCGGGCCGGTGCGGCTCTCCGGTGCGCAGCTCACCCCGCTCGCCAGCGACGACGGCGTGATCGACCCCGACGTGCTGGCCCGCCGGGTGCTCGGCCGCAGCGAGGTGCACCACTCCCAGCCGCGCATCGTGACGGTCACCCAGTCCACCGAGAACGGCCGGGTGTGGACGGCCCGGGAGATCGCCGGGTTCATCGACCGCGCCCACGCGTTGGGCCTGCTGGTGCACGTCGACGGGGCGCGTATCGCCAATGCGGTTGCCTCGCTTGGGGGCGACCCGGCCGAGGCGGTCGGCGACGCGGACATCGTGTCAGTCGGGGGAACCAAGAACGGCATGCTCTTCGGCGATGCGATCCTGGTGCGCCGCCCTGAGTTGTTCGACGGCATCGGCTTCGTCCAGAAACAGATCGGGCACCTGACCAGCAAGCAGCGCTACGTGGCGGCCCAGTTCGAGGCGATGTTCCGCGACGGCCTGTGGCTGGCGACCGCCGCGCACGCCAACGCGATGGCCACCCGGCTCGGCGCGGGGATGACCGCGCTGGGACTGCGGCTGGCCGCCCCGGTGCAGGCCAACGAGGTGTTCGTGGTGCTCGATCCCGACACGCATCGCCGGGTGGCCCGGCGCTATGCGGTGCACCAGCCCGATCTCGGCTCGCCGGTGGTGCGGTTCGTCTGTTCGTGGGCGAGCAGCGACGCCGACGTCGAAGGCGTGCTGGCTGTCCTGCGGGCCCCGGTGGTCTGAGCGTCGTCGCTCAACCGCTGAAGATGCCGCTGATGCCTCCGTACACGCCGAGTCCGGCCGTGATCACGATGACGCTGGCGACCACGATCCGGTAGGTGCCCTTGAGCCGGTATTGCTCCGGCAGCACCCGGCAGGCCAGCACGTAGAGGAAACCGAGCACGATGGGGAGCAGCAGGGCGTTGAGCACCTGCACGGCAATGCTGAGATTGACCAGGTTGAGCCCGGACAGCACGAACGCCGCCCCGACGATGAGGATCACCAGATAGACGATGTAGAAGGCGGGCGCCTCCTTCGGGTTTCCCGATAGCGACCGCGGGTAGCCGAGCACTTCGCCGAGCCCCCATGCTGCGGTGAGCGACACCACGATCGCCGCCACCATCGCTGCGCCGACGAAGCCCAGGGAGAACAGGATGGTGCCGGCGGTCTCACCCAGCAATGGGGTCAGGGCCCCGGTGATGTCGCCGATGGTGTCCAGTGTGTCGCCGGGATTCTCCTTGCCTATCGTGGCGGCGACAGCGATCAGCACTGCAGCCATGATGAGTTGGGTGACGACCGCTCCGACTGCGGTGTCGATCCGGCTGGCTTTGAGGTGCTCTGGGCCCAGACCTTTGTCGACCACGGCCGACTGCTGGTAGAAGACCATCCACGGCATGATTACCGCGCCGATGTTGGCCGCGACCAGATAGAGGTATTCGGGGTTGGCCAGCGGTTGGTCTGTCTGCGCCGCGGCGATCTCACCGAGACGGGGTGCGGCGTCGATCATCACCACGAAGAATACGAGCTCGAAGGCCCCGAGCAGCACTGCGACCCGTTCGACGGAGCGGTAGGAACCGGTGAGCACGACCGCGGCCAGGAACACCGTGACGGCGAGCACCGACACCCATGTCGGGATTCCGAAGATCTGGCCGACGCCGGCGATTCCGGCGAACTCGGTGATGATCGCCCCGGCGCACGCCACCAGCAGGGTGCCGACTGAGAACCAGGCCCAGAACGGCCCGAATCTCTCTCGGATGAGCTCGCCGTGGCCACGTTTGGTGACCAATCCGAGCCGCACGGTCAGCTCCTGGGCGATATAGAGGATCGGCATCAAGATGAACTGCAGCATCAGCAGCCGGTAGCCCCACTGCGCGCCGCTCTGCGCGGCCGTCACCACGCTTCCGGCGTCGGTGTCGGCGAGCATGACCACGATGCCCGGACCGAATACGGTCAGGATGGTCACCCATCCCGGGCTCCGCGACTTGGCCTGCTCGGCGCCGTCGGCCGGATCCGCCTGCGGCAGCGGCGAAGCGGGAGCCTCCGGCCGGTCGTCGCTCACCATATTCTCCCATCGCCGCCGAGTCGCAATTCAGCGAAATCTAGCATGGCTAGGCTAGCCTTGCTTAGCTACCATCTTGCGGACTCCACCCTCAAAATCGGTGCAGCGGCGACAGACTGGCGATGCCCGGCGCGAAGACCGGGCATGGGCCCGTGGGCAGTCACCCATGCGCCAGCCGTTGCCGAAGATGAGTCGATGCGGATAGCCTCTTGCGCATGTCGAAGTCGAACTCCGCGGACAACAGCACATTCCACATGCTGCTGCGGCGGCAGGTACGCCGCGAATTCACCGCCTCCCAGCAGTACACCGCGGTGGCCATCTACTTCGACGCATCGAACCTCCCCCAGCTGGCCAAGCGTTTCTACACCCAGGCCACCGAGGAGCGCAGTCACGCAATGATGATGGTCCAGTATTTGCTCGATCGAAACCTCGAGGTCCGGATCGACGGTCTCGACCCGATGGTCTCCGAGTTCGATTCGGTGCGCGACGCGGTTGCGCTGGCGCTGCGCCAGGAACAGGACGTGACCACACAGATCACCGAGCTGTCGAAGGCGGCCCGCAGCGACGATGATTTCCTCGGCGAGCGGTTCATGCAGTGGTTCCTGCAGGAGCAGGTCGAAGAGGTAGCCAGTATGAGCGCGCTGCTGTCGGTAGTGGACGCCGCTGCCGGCAACATGTTCGACCTCGAATCCTACGTCGCGCGTGAGCTCAATACTCCTGCCCCCCAGGCTGATCCGACGGCGCCGAGGGTGGCCGGAGCCGGACTCTAGCCGGGCCCGCCGTTCTTGCGTATCACGTACATGGCCTGGCCGGGGATGCGTAGGATGCGGATCCGTCGGGGCGTGCCGAAACCGGCCGCGCGCAGCCAGCCGTACAACCGTTGCGGCGGGTGCACCTGGGCGCCGGAGCTCAGGTAGACGAACAGCCCGAGCACGTTCGCGGCGGCCGACGTGCGGCGGCCCGGTTCGGCGAAGGCGTCCATGACGGCCAGCACCCCGCCGGGGGCGAGGGCGTCGCGGACTCTGCTGAGCAGTTCGACGCTCTGGTCGGCGCTGAGGTGGTGCAGCAGGTTGAAGCACAGCACGGCGTCGTATCCGGTGCCGAGATCGGCGGTGGTCGCGTCCCCGTCGCGGTGGACGACCCGGTGCTCCAAGCCCGCGCCGGCGATGATCTCGCGGCCGATCGCGCTGCTGCCGGGCAGGTCGAGCACGGTCGCGGTCAACTGCGGGTGGCGCTGACAGAGCTGCGCCGAGTACCAGCCGTGACCACCGCCGATGTCCAGCAGTCTGCGTGAATCGCTGGTTAGCCTAACCTTTTTCGCAACCTCGCCGGCGCTGAGCCGGGCCAGCTCCAGCTGACCGTAGATGTAGCGCCGCCAGTACGGGTCGTCGGCTGGCGCGTCGTGGTGTCCGGTGGGTTGTCCGGTGCGGGTGACCTCGTCGAGCGCCGACCACCAGGACCAGTAGTCCGACGCGCCGGCAACGTAGTGCGCGACCCCCAGCGGGGAGTCCGGATCCAGCCAGCGGCGCGACGAGCGGCGCAGCCGGTAGCGGCCGGCCCGCACCCGCACGTGCCCCCCGGACCGCAGGCAATCGAGCAGCAGCCGGGTCGGCACCGGGTCGAGTCCCAGGTCAGCGGCCAGTTCAGCGACGGTGGCGGGTCGCCGGGCCAACCGGGCGGTCACGCCGGTGCGCACCGCGGCGATGACCACCGCAGACAGTGCCATCCCGCCCCACGCCTCGGCGGCAGCGACCGGCACGATGCCGGCCCGCAACGCCAGCCACTCGACGGGGTTGGCGCCGCGCAGAGCAAGCCTCACTTTTTGCGACCTTCCGTCACCGAATTTACTACCATGTCAACGTTGTATCCCGCGCTGACTCTTGAATTTCGGTCGCCGCGCGCGCGGACCTGAGGAGAAACCGACGATCACCGCCCGCACCCGCACCGCACCCCGGCTCGTCGTCGGCCAGGCGCGGGCGCTCGTCGTCGCGGGGCATGCGGGCCCGTCGCTGGCCATCGC
>NZ_JBSWXU010000165.1:0-11342 GCF_056160785.1 Mycobacterium sp. ABE4_509
CCCCCCCCCCCCCCCCCCCCCCCCCCCCCCTTCCTGAAAGAAGAAGCCGGCATACTAGATATTCGGCCAATTCTCGTGGGCTCGGAGATGTGGAGAAGAGACAGGCCCGGGCCCGGGCGCGCGCACTGCGACTTCGCCGGGAGGCCGAGGCGGCTGAGCCGGTGGATCCGGCGAGTGCCCCGGCCCCTGCCGCGGGCGGTGCTCCCGTCGACGACGTATCCCCCGGTGACGATGACGGGACCGCCGATGCGGACGCGGGCGAGGCCCAGGCTGACGTTGCTGTCCTCGATGTCGACGACGGTGTCGCTCAGGCCGGTCGCCGTCGCTGGCGACCCCGGCCGCCGCGGCCTACCTGGAAAGGCATCGCGGCCGCGGCGGCGGTGTTGTCGACCGCGGCGTTGCTGGCGCTAAGCGGCTACTTGGTGTGGCAGCACCGCGAAGCGCAGAACCTACGGCAGCTCGATGCGGAGTACAGTGCGGCGGCCAGACAGAGCGTCGTGACCCTGATGTCGCTGAACTTCAACAACGCCGAACAGGACGTTCAACGCATCATCGACAACTCGACCGGCGAGTTCAAGGATGATTTCGAAATGCAGGCGCAGGACTTCGTCGAGGTCGCCAAGCAATCGGAGGTCATCACCGAGGTGACGGTCAACGCGACCGGGGTGGAGTCGATGACAGACGACACCGCGGTGGTCCTCGTCGCGGCGTCGTCGCGGGTCACCAACACCGCAGGTGCTGAGCAGGAGCCTCGAACGTGGCGGCTCAGTGTGAATCTGCAGCGTGAGGGCGATCAGATCAAGATGTCGAAAGTCGAGTTCGTGCCATGAGTGATCCCAAGGGCGACGATGACGTCGTGACCGAAGTCGTGGACGAGGACGAGCACGAAACACAGGCGGGCGTAGGCAATGAATTGGCCGACGCAGAGGCGCCTGTCGACGACGCTGCGCCGGAGACATCGGTTGGGCGCCGTGGCCCGATCGCGTTGCTGCGGGGCAAGGTAACCGCCATCCTGCTCGGCGTCGCGCTGCTGGCATCGGCGGGTATGGCGGGCTGGCTGTACGTGTATCAGTATCGTCCCGACCAGCAAACGGACGCCGCCGCGCAGCAGGTAGCGCTCGAAGCGGCGACCAGTGGAACGATTGCGTTGCTGTCCTATTCGCCGGAGTCGCTCGATAGGGATTTCGCCGCGGCCAGGGCCCGGCTGACGGGCGATTTCCTTTCGTACTACACAGAATTCACCGAGCAGATAGTCACGCCGGCGGCTCGAGAGAAATCGGTGAAGACCGCGGCTTCGGTCACGCGGGCCGCGGTTTCTGATATTCAGCCGGATTCGGCCGCGGTGCTGGTGTTCGTCAACCAGACGACGACCAGCAAGGAGAACCCCGACGGGGCTTTCGCGGCCAGCAGCGTCAAGGTGGGCCTGACGAAGATAGACGGAAACTGGCTGATTTCGTCGTTCGACCCGGTCTGACCCCTTGGGGCCCGGGCCCGGATAGCCTTCCCACCGTGACGGTCACCGCGATCCTGCCGCTGCCTGCGTGGCTCGCCCGCTGTCCCGAATCGTTCCTCGAACCCGTCGCGGGCAGCCCGCCGTTGCTGCGCGTCGTCGACGCACTGGGGTCATGTGCCGAGGTGGTCATCGCCGCCGCGGCCGAAGTAGCCCCGCCGGTCCGGAGAACCCTCGGCGGTCACGAGATGCCGACGCGGGTGGTCGCCGCTGCCGCGCCCGGCGGGTGGGCACAGTGCGTGACGGCCGGGTTGGCCGGTCTCGACGGCGACGCTCCGGTGCTGCTGCACGACGTCGAATGGCCGGTCGTGGACCCGGCTCTGGTCGAACGGATGGTCGCCGCGCTGGGGCGGGGAGCCGGCTCGGTCCTTCCGGTGCTACCGGTCACCGACAGCGTCAAGGCCGTCGACGCCGAGGGCACGGTGACGGCGACACTGGACCGTGCCCAGCTGCGCACCGTGCAATATCCGCGGGGTTTCGCCGCCGCGACCCTGGCCGGACTGGCGGCCGGGTCGGCGAGTCAGGCCGGCGACGGGCGGTTCGACGACCTGGAGCTGGTCTTGTCCAGCGGGACGCCCGTGACCCTCGTCGACGGTGATGCCGACGCGATCACCGCCCAGCTGCCCCGGGACGGGGACTACCTCACCGCGGTTCTACGGGTGCGCCAACGCTCTGCCGGCCGCTGAGCAGCTCATCGGCGAGGGCGACATCGCGGGGATAGGTGACCTTGAGGTTGGTGGCGCTGCCCGGGAAGGTCCGGATCTCGAGGTCGGTGTAGTGCTCGACGCATGACGAGGTGTCGGTCCCCTGGAACCCATCGCGTTCGGCGGCGGCATAGGCCTGCCACAGCTCGCGTGCCCGGAACGCCTGCGGAGTCTGGGCCCGCACCAAAGGCCCCTGGCGTGCCACGGATTCCACCGCCGACAAGGCAACACGTGCGACGTTGTCGAGCGGCAGGGCAGGCAGTGCGCCGCCGTGCCGGCGGGCCAGGGCGATGGCGGTGCGGTACATGTCGGGTCCGGCGAGGGGGCGTGCCGCGTCATGGATAGCCACCACGTCGACCGCGCCCGACTCGATGTCGGGTGCCAAATCGCGCAACACGTTGAACTCCGAGGCATGCCTGGTCGCGCCGCCCTCGACCAACTCGACGGTGCCGTGCGCGACTTCGCGGCGTACGGCCTGCTCGGCGATGTCGCGCTCACCCTGGCGGAACACCAGGACCGTGCGTCCCACATCGGGATGTGCCGCCGGGGTCGAGAGCGACCAGGCGAGCATGCTGCGCCCGGCCAGCGGTAGGTAGGCCTTGTTTCCGTCCGCGCCGACTCGGGTGCCCAGGCCGGCGGCCAGCACCACCGCGACGGCTATCCCCATGCCCGCAAGCGTATCTCCGGCGGGGTGGACGCCGATCTCGAAGGGGCGGCGTCGATCAGGGCTGACGTTCGATGCCCTCGAGCAGGCTGCGGTCGTCCTGCACCGCCAGCAGCCGGCGTGCCTTGCGCCGGGTGATGAGGATTCCGACGACGGCGACGCCCCAGATGACGAACTGGAGGGTCCAGGCGAGCCGGAACGACTCGAACGACAGTCCGCCGGTGAGCTCGAGGATCAGCCCCATCGCCTGCATCAGCAGCAGCGAGGCCAGGAACCCGCCCATGTTGACCATGCCCTGCGCGGTGCCCAGGGTGGCGCTGGGGTTGAACGTCCGGGCGAAGTCGAATCCGACCATGGACCCGGGCCCGCCGACGGAGATGACGACGACCAGCGCGACCAGCAGCCACAACGGTGCCGGGCCGGGCAGGGCCAGCACCACCGACCAGATCGCCGCATTGCTGGCGATGATCGCCAGCACCAGCCGTGAGCGCCGGTGCGGGTGGCGGCCGGTGAACACCCCGACCAGCACACCGGAGGAGATGGCGGCGGCGACCGACAGGGTCAGCAGAGCGCCGGCGACGCCCGACGAAACACCCTGGGCCACCGTCATATACGGGAGGCCCCACATCAGCGCGAACACGGTGACCGAGAACTGTGTGCCCATGTGGGTGAAGAAGCCGAGCCGGGTGCCCGGCCGCAGCCACACGGTTTTCACGCTGGCCAGGGTGGCGTGCATCGAGGTGGGCTCGCGGGTCGTCACGGCGCCGTCCGGGGTGTTCCTGACGATGGCCAGGGTGAGCACGATGGACAGCACGCCCAGCGCGGCCACCGACACGTAGGCGACGGTCCACCCCAGCGCGGTGAGAACCGCCAGGAACGGCACCGCCGAGAGAACCTGGCCCAGTTGTCCGCAGATGCCGGTCAGCTGGGTGACCAGCGGTACCTGCCGCGGGGTGAACCAGTGCGGCACCAGCCGCAGCACCGAGATGAAGGTGACCGCATCGCCGAGTCCGACGATCGCACGCGCGGTGATGGCGGCGGGCAGCGACTCGGTGAACGCGAGCACCAGCTGGCCCGAGGCCATCAGGGTGGCGCCCGCGACGATCAGCGCCCGAGACCCGAACCGGTCGAGCAGCACACCGGCCGGGACCTGCGCGCCTGCGTACACCACGACCTGAAGGACGACGAAGGTGGACAGCAGGCCCGGGCCGGTCTCGAACCGGTCGGCCGCGGCCAGCCCGGACACGCCCAGCGTGGTCCGGTCCAGCACCGCGACGATGTAGGCGAGGAGCCCCGTCGTCCAGACGATCCAGGGGCGCACTCGAAACGACCTCTCACTTCCTGCACATTTGTCTTAATGTCCGGGTCATCACCGGGGATGAACCATCCTCGCGCACCAGCGGGTGCGTTCGCCAATCATCGCGGTCCCGCCCCATAGGGGTGTTTGCTGGTGTTGTCGTGCCGGGGCGGGTGTGCGGCCCCGGGGTGCGTTGTCCGCTATTGTGCAAACGGTCGTTGTCACAATCGGGGGCCGAGTTGCCGGCAGCTCACTCCGGGGGATTCACCGGGGTCGGGGCTGGGCACGGGGTGGCCCGCGTGCTGATCGAGCCGCGGTGGCGCGGATGTCAAAGGGGGATGGGTCGTGGCTGAATACAGGCTCGAAGAGTTGTCGCGCGCGTCGGGCATCAGTGTCCGCAACATCCGCGCATACCGGGAACGGGGGTTGTTGGATCCACCGCGGCGCAGCGGGCGGGCGGCCCTCTACGACGACTACCACCTGTCCCAGTTGAACACCATCAGCCAGTTGCTGAACAAGGGATACAACTCCGCGCACATCGCCGAGTTCTTTGCCAGCATGCGGCAGGGCACCGACCTGGCCGACATCCTGGGGCTGCAGCGGGCGGTGCTCGGCCCGCCGCACGCCGAGAGCGGTCAGCGGGACGCGCAGACCGGCGAGGTCGAGGTCGCCCTGCGCCCGGACGCCGAGGAGGCCCGAAGGCTCATCGACTACGGGATGGCCGAGGTCGTGTCGGGCAGGGTCGCGCTGATCGACCCCGACGCCGCCGAGATCCTGGCCAGGGCGCCCGACCAGCTGCTGTACGTGCGCGCGTTGCTGCAGTTCCTGGACGCGGCCGAGGAGTCGGTGGATGTGGTCGCCGAAACCTTCGTCACCAGCCTCGTCGAGTTGTTCCACGCGTGGGTGGGTCCCAGCTATCTGCCCCGGCCGGACGAGATGGAGGAGATCCGGCAGGTGGTGGAGGACTACCGGGTGCTGGGAGAGAAGGTGATCGCTGCCCGATTCGATCAACTGGCCCGGCAGTACATGGTCGCCTCGGCCTCCGACTACACCGCGGGGATCCTTCTCACCGGCGCGTGGGAGCCCCGGCGACAGGCCTAGCCGGGAGTGTGCTCGCCATTGCGGCAGCACAACTCGCGTCGGCGGGGACCTCTTCGGGTGCCCGGCGGCCCGCTGCGTTTGGTCGAGGTCGGCAGGAGCACGGTGGCGGCAGCACGGGCCCACGTCGCCCGCATCGGCCGGCCGTGCGTCGGGCAGTGCGGTTGAGCGCTGTCCGGCAGCGGCCGCGATCTCGCGCGGACTTACTGACCGGTAAGTTTTCCCGGCAAACTCGGACGTGTGGCGAAGCGAGTCGGGAAGACAGTTCGGGCTTGAGTGTCACGTCTGAACAGGCCCGTCGCCGACGGCCTGAGAACGTGAATTCTCAGATAACGATTTGATAACAAAACTGCCTTGATCTGGTACTTCGTTCCTACTCGACCGTAACCACCTGCATGCAGGACGTTTGTACCGCTTGGGTTGGGGCCGCGTTGTGAGGCGCGTTATGCATCGTTCTGTTACCCACGCGTAGAACTCGCCAGTAACCATTTACGGCGGGAAACTAGGGCAGTCTCTTATGCCACTCTTAGTACGGCTGAAGTGTTCACCGCACCCGAGGAGGAGACGTCGACCGCACCGACGAGATCACCACGCGGTCGCGACGTCCTCCCATTGGACGGGCTGCGATGAACTCCGGCCGGATTCGACGCCGAATCGCACATGGCCCCGCAACGGAGTGCAGGCCAGCACCCACCGACGAGCCCACCCGAGAAGACCGGGTCAACGCGATCGCAGCCCGATTGCAGTACGAGGGAGAACACACGACGTGACGATCAACGACCAGCACCGTGCGGCCACCGACACCGGCAACGGATCCGGCCCGGATCACGAACCTCTGAGCGGCACCCACGCACTCGTCGATCGACTGCACTCCGGCGAGCCCTATGCGGTCGCCTTCGGCGGGCAGGGCGGAGCCTGGCTGGAGAACCTCGAGGAACTGGTCAACTCGGCCGGCATCGAATCGGAGATCACCGCGCTCGTCGGTGAGGCCGAACTGCTGCTCGAGCCGCTGGCCCGGGAACTGGTCGTGGTCCGCCCGATCGGGTTCGAGCCGATGCAGTGGGTTCGCGCGCTGGCCGCCGACGAGCCGCTGCCCGCTCTCAAGGACCTCACCACCGCCGCGATCTCCGGGCCCGGCATCCTGCTCACCCAGATGGCCGCGATCCGCGCGCTGAAGCGCCAGGGCCTCGACCTGGCCGGACACCCGCCGGTCGCCATCGCCGGGCACTCCCAGGGCGTCACCGCCGTGGAATCACTCAAGGCCGGCGGAGCACGCGACGTCGAACTGCTCGCGATCGGACAGCTGATCGGCGCCGCCGGATCCCTGGTCTCACGCCGCCGCGGCATGGTCGGCCGCGGCGACAAGTCGCCGATGGTGTCGGTGACCAACGTCGACCCGGCCCGGGTCGCCGAGCTGCTCGACGAATTCGCCCAGGACGTGCGCACCGTGCTGCCCCCGGCATTGTCGATCCGCAACGGCCGGCGCTCGGTCGTCATCACCGGAACACCCGAACAGCTGTCCCGCTTCGAGCTCTACTGCGAGAAGATCACCGAGAAGGAAGAGGCCGAGCGCAAGAACAAGACGCGCGGCGGCGCAGTCTTCCGCCCGGTGTTCAGCCAGGTCCAGGTCGAGGTCGGGTTCCACACCCCGAGGCTTTCCGGCGGGGTGGACCTCGTCGACGAATGGGCGGCCCGCACCGGGCTCGACGCCACCCTCACCCGCCAGCTCGCCGAGTACATCTTCGTCAAGCCGGTCGACTGGGTCTCCCAGGTCGAGGACCTCGCGTCCGCCGGCGCAAAGTGGATCATCGACCTCGGGCCGAGTGACACCGTGACACGGCTGACCGCACCGGTCATCCGCGGACTGGGCATCGGCATCGTTCCGGCCGCCACCCGGGCCGGCCAGCGCAGCCTGTTCACCGTCGGCGCCGCCCCCGACGTCGCCCCGGCCTGGTCGAGCTACGCGCCCACGCCGATCACGCTGCCCGACGGCTCGGTCAAGGTGTCCACCAAATTCACCCGGCTCACCGGCCGCTCACCGATCCTGTTGGCCGGGATGACGCCGACCACCGTCGACGCCAAGATCGTCGCCGCCGCGGCCAACGCCGGGCACTGGGCCGAGCTGGCCGGCGGCGGCCAGGTCACCGAGGAGATCTTCGACGCCCGGGTACAGGAGCTCACCACGCTGCTCGAGCCCGGCCGGGCGATCCAGTTCAACTCGCTGTTCCTCGACCCATACCTGTGGAAGCTGCAGGTCGGCGGCAAGCGGCTGGTGCAGAAGGCGCGTCAGTCCGGCGCGCCGATCGACGGCGTCGTGGTCACCGCTGGCATCCCCGACCTCGAGGAAGCCGTCGATCTGATCGAGGAACTCAACAGCGTCGGCATCGCCCACGTCGTCTTCAAGCCGGGCACGGTCGACCAGATCAAGTCCGTCATCAAGATCGCCAACGAGGTCCCCGACCGGGACGTCATCGTCCACGTCGAGGGCGGCCGCGCCGGCGGGCACCACTCCTGGGAGGACCTCGACGACCTGTTGCTGTCGACCTACGGCGACCTGCGCAAGTACCGCAACATCACCGTCTGCGTCGGCGGCGGCATCGGCACCCCCGAGCGGGCCGCCGACTACCTGTCCGGGGAATGGGCCAAGGCCTACGGCTTCCCGGCCATGCCGGTCGACGGCATCCTGGTCGGCACCGCCGCGATGGCCACCAAGGAGGCCACCACCTCGCCTGCGGTCAAGCAGATGCTGGTGGAGACCACCGGCACCGACACCTGGGTGGGGGCCGGCAAGGCCATCAACGGGATGGCCAGCGGCCGCAGCCAGCTCGGCGCCGACATCCACGAGATCGACAACACCGCCTCGCGCTGCGGGCGGCTGCTCGACGAGGTGGCCGGCGACGCCGACGCCGTGGCCGAGCGCCGCGACGAGATCATCGCGGCGATGGCCGACACCGCCAAGCCCTACTTCGGCGACGTCGGGGAGATGACCTACCTGCAGTGGCTGCGCCGCTATGTCGAGCTGGCCGTCGGGGCGGGCGACAGCACCGCCGACACCCTGGTTCCCGGGAGCCCGTGGCTGGCCGAGACCTGGCGGGAGCGCTTCGAGGCGATGCTCGAGCGCACCGAGGCGCGGCTGAACGAGAAGGACTCCGGTTCGATCGAATCACTGTTCGCCGGCGAGGGTGACTCGCTGCTCGACGATCCCGACGCCGCGATGGCCGCCCTGCTGGCCCGCTATCCGGATGCCGAGACCGTCCGGCTGCACCCCGCCGACGTGCCGTTCTTCGTCACGCTGTGCAAGAAGCCCGGTAAGCCGGTCAACTTCGTCCCGGTCATCGACAAGGACGTCCGGCGCTGGTGGCGCAGCGACTCGCTGTGGCAGGCGCACGATGCGCGCTACAGCGCCGATCAGGTCTGCATCATCCCCGGCACCCAGGCCGTGGCCGGCATCACCCGGGTCGACGAACCCGTCGGTGAGCTGCTCGACCGCTTCGAGCAGGAGATCACCGACCGTGTCGTCGCCGACGGCACCCAGCCGGCGCCGGTGGTCTCCCGCCGCCAGGCCCGCGCCGACGTCACCGGCCCGCTGGCCGTCGTGCTCGACTCGCCCGACGTGCTGTGGGCCGGCCGCACCGCCATCAACCCGGTGCACCGCATCGGTGCGCCGACGGAGTGGCAGGTCAACGACGTGCCCGGCAAGCCCAGCGCCACGCACCCGAACACCGGCGCCCGGCTGGAGCTGGTCCCGGACGGGAGCGTCACGCTGAGCGTGCCGCTGTCCGACATCTGGATCGACATCCGGTTCACGCTGCCCTCGGCGACGGTCGACGGCGGCATGCCGATCGTCACGGTCTCCGACGCCTCCACCGCGATGCGTGCCGTGCTGGCCATCGCCGCCGGCGTCGACGGTCCGGATTCGCTTCCGCCCGTGCAGAACAACACCTCCACCGTGACCGTCGTGTGGGATCCCGAGAAGGTCGCCGACCACACCGGCGTCACCGCCACCTTCGGCGCACCCCTGGCCCCCGGTCTGACCCTGGTCCCCGACACCCTGGTCGGGCTGTGCTGGCCGGCGGTGTTCTCGGCCATCGGCTCGGCCGTCACCGCCGACGACTTCCCGGTGGTGGAGGGTCTGCTCAGCCTGGTTCACCTGGATCACGCAGCGCATCTACTGGGCGCCATGCCGGACTCCGAGTGTGAACTGGTCGTCACCGCAACGGCTTCGGCGGCCACCGACACCGAGGTCGGGCGCGTCGTCCCGGTCAGCGTGACCATCGTCGCCGCCGACGATCCCGGCACACCGCTGGCCACCCTCGAGGAGCGCTTCGCGATCCGCGGCCGCACCGGCGCCGCCGAACTGACCGACCCGCCGCGCGCCGGCGGGGCGATGACCGACAACGCCACCGACACCCCGCGCCGTCGCCGCCGCGACGTCGTCGTCAACGCGCCGGTCGACATGAGCGCCTTCGCCGTGGTCTCCGGTGACCACAACCCCATCCACACCGACCGCGCCGCCGCGCTGCTGGCCGGCCTCGAACAGCCCATCGTGCACGGGATGTGGCTGTCGGCCGCCGCCCAGCACGCGGTCACCGCGACCGACGGGCAGGCCACCCCGCCCGCGCGCCTGGTCGGCTGGACCTCGCGGTTCCTCGGGATGGTGCTGCCCGGTGACGAGATCGAGTTCCGCGTCGACCGGGTCGGCATCGACCGCGGCGCCGAGATCGTCGAGGTGGCCGCCCGGGTCGGCTCCGAGCTGGTGATGTCGGCGACGGCCCAGCTGGCCGCGCCGAAGACCGTCTACGCCTTCCCCGGCCAGGGCATCCAGTCCAAGGGGATGGGCATGGACGTGCGGGCCCGGTCGAAGGCGGCACGCAAGGTCTGGGACTCGGCGGACAAGTTCACCCGCGAGACGCTGGGCTTCTCGGTGCTGCACGTGGTGCGGGACAACCCGACCAGCCTGATCGCCTCCGGTGTGCACTACCACCACCCCGAAGGCGTGCTGTACCTGACGCAGTTCACCCAGGTGGCGATGGCCACGGTGGCCGCGGCCCAGGTGGCCGAGATGCGTGAGCAGGGCGCGTTCGTCGAGGGCGCCATCGCGTGCGGCCACTCGGTGGGTGAGTACACCGCGCTGGCCTGCGTGTCCGGGGTCTACGAGCTCGAGGCGCTGCTCGAGGTGGTGTTCCACCGCGGCTCCAAGATGCACGACATCGTGCCGCGGGACGCGTCGGGCCGCTCGAACTACCGGCTGGCGGCCATCCGCCCCTCGCAGATCGATCTCGACGACGCCGACGTCAAGGCGTTCATCGCCGATCTGTCGGAGCGGACCGGAGAATTTCTGGAGATCGTCAACTTCAACCTGCGCGGCTCGCAGTACGCGATCGCCGGCACCGTCGCCGGCCTGGAGGCGCTCGAGGAGGAGGTCGAACGGCGTCGCGAGATCAGCGGCGGCAAGCGGTCGTTCATCCTGGTTCCGGGCATCGACGTGCCGTTCCACTCCTCGGTGCTGCGGGTCGGTGTCGCCGACTTCCGCCGCGCTCTCGAGCGCGTCATGCCGCGCGGCAAGGATCCCGATTTGCTGATCGGGCGCTACATCCCCAACCTGGTTCCGCGGCCGTTCACCCTCGATCGCGACTTCATCCAGGAGATCCGCGACCTGGTGCCCGCCGAGCCGCTCGACGAGATCCTGGCCGACTACGACACCTGGCGTAACGAGCGCGCCTCGGACCTGTGCCGCAAGGTCGTCATCGAGTTGCTGGCCTGGCAGTTCGCCAGTCCGGTGCGCTGGATCGAGACCCAGGACCTGCTGTTCATCGAGGAGGCCGCGGGCGGCCTGGGGGTCGAGCGGTTCGTCGAGATCGGCGTCAAGAACGCGCCGACCGTCGCGGGCCTGGCGACCAACACGCTGAAGCTGCCGGAGTACTCGCACAACACCACCGAGGTGCTCAACGCCGAGCGGGACGCCGCGGTGCTGTTCGCCACGGACACCGACCCCGAACCCGACTTCGCCGACGAGGCGCCGGCGGACACCGCGCCCGCCGCGCCGGCAGAGGCGGCCCCGGTGGAGGC